>NZ_JANEWH010000103.1:0-16417 GCF_028069715.1 Kluyvera sp. Awk 3
ATCTTTAATGGGTTAGCGCAGCTTTTTGGCTAAAAACAGACTAAATTCTCTATTTTTCAGTCTATTAAGGAAAGATAATATTCTGATTTTTGCCATAGATAAACAAAAAAAAGTCCGTCACACAGCATAAAATAACGGCATAAAGAGCCGAATAAAACGCTGGTTTTTAGGTTAAAACTCTGTCTATTTTTCGATCCATACTGTTTCAAGCTGCCTATGTGAATATCGAAAAACGAATCACCTGTCTGCCAGGGCAAAAAAGAGAAAGCCTGCGGCAGAATAAATTGAGTACACTGACCGCCATTTTCGCGACTGGAGCCCACCGCCCATGAAATTGACCATCATTCGTTTAGAGACCTTTAGCGACCAGGACCGCATCTGCCTTGGCAAGATCTGGCCGGATCGTGTTCCCGCCGAATCAGCCCTCGACGATACTCACCGTTTGTATGCCGCCCGCTTTAACGAGCGCCTGCTGGCCGCCGTGCGCGTGACGCTGAGTGAACATCAGGGCGAGCTGCGCGATTTATGCGTGCGTGAAGTGACCCGCCGACGCGGCGTCGGGCAATATCTGCTGGAAGAGGTGATGCGCGATAACCCGCAGGTTAGCCGTTGGCTGCTCAGCAAAGCAGGCGCGGAAGAGAGTCTGGAAATGGCGGCGTTTGCCAAAGCGCTGGGCTTTACATCCAGGGAACAGGGCTGGGTGCGAGGGTAGTTTGAACCACTCGGTGTAGGCCGGATAAGCGCAGCGCCATCAGGCACTGCCGCATACATTGCCGGATGGTGGCGTACGCCTTATCCGTCCTACATTGAGAACGACTTACTTCGCGTCGGTCGCCGTACCGTTGGCGTGCCAGTTGAAAATGCCGAATTCGAAGCCTTTCAGGTCACCCTTCTCATCCCAGGACAGCGGGCCCATTACGGTATCCACGGTGCTTGCCTTGAGGAATTTGGCGATCTCAGCCGGATCGTCAGAGTGGTTCAGACCCGCCTGCAGAGATTGCAGCGCCGCGTAGGTGGTCCACACGAACGCACCGCTCGGATCCTGTTTCTTGGCTTTGATTGCGTCAACGATCGGTTTGTTCGCCGGAACCTGGTCATAGTTCTTCGGCTTGGTCACCAGCAGGCCTTCAGCAGATTCACCCGCGATGTTAGACAGCGACACGTTCGCTACCCCTTCCGGCCCCATGAACTGGGTTTTCAGGCCCGCAGCACGCGCCTGACGCAGGATCTGCCCCATTTCCGGGTGATAGCCGCCGAAGTAAACGAAGTCGATATTCTCTTTCTTCAGACGCGCCACCAGGGTGGAGAAATCTTTCTCGCCGGCGGTGATACCGTCAAAGAAGACCACGTTGGCGCCGCCTTTTTTCAGGCCGTCCTGCACTGCACGCGCCAGACCTTCGCCGTACTGCTGCTTGTCGTGCACGATAGCGATGCGCTGCGGCTTCACTTTATCGAGAATGTATTTCGCGGCGGTCGGGCCCTGGTCAGAGTCCAGACCGGTGGTGCGCAGAATCAGCTTATAGCCGCGCGCGGTCAGCTCCGGTGCCGTCGCCGCCGGGGTGATCATCAGAATGCCTTCGTCTTCATAGATGTCAGACGCTGGCTGAGTTGAAGAGGAGCACAGGTGGCCGATAACGTACTTAATGCCGTCGTTGACCACTTTGTTCGCTACCGCCACCGCCTGTTTCGGGTCGCAGGCATCGTCATATTTTACGATTTCCAGCTTGTTGCCCTTGATGCCGCCTTTGGCGTTAATATCGGCCACCGCTTGCGCCGCACCGCTGAACTCCTGATCGCCATACTGCGCAACCGGGCCAGACATCGCGCCAACGACAGCAACTTTAATATTTTCTGCTAATGCCATATTGCTGAATGCCAGTGCAATACATCCTGCCAGTAACGCTTTGCCCTTCATTTTCATCCTGAGGTTCCCCATTATTATGGTTATTGCAATTGTTGTGATGTTGTTGTTTAGCACATTATTCTTATATCAGACGCATGGTAAGTATAAGATATTAATATTAAGGGACGCTGCCTGTGCTTTTGCAGCATACTCTGCTAAAACATACCCCATTTTTATGGAATTGAAACGTTAATTTTGACGGATTTGTAACGCAAAAATGACAAAAAAAGCCACTCATCGGAGTGGCTTAAGGGATCAGGGGGAGTCAATTCATTCACTGAGAGCCCGACGAATCACCTCCAGCGCCTGCTGGAACTGTTTCTCAGGAATCGTGAGGGGGTAAAGGAAGCGAATCACGTTGCCGTACACACCGCAGCTCAGCAGTAGCACCCCTTCCGCCAGCGCGCGTTCCTGTACCAATTTGGTGAACTCCGGCGACGGCTCGCGGGTTTGCGGGTCGACAAACTCCACCGCCACCATCGAGCCCAGGCCGCGCACGTCGGCAATCGCCGGGCAGCTGTCGCGCAGGCTGTTGAGCACTTCAATCAGATGCTGGCCCAGATGATTGGCGCGGTTACACAGCGCTTCTTCTTCGATGACGTCCAGCACCGCATGCGCGGCGGCAATCGCCAGCGGGTTACCCGCATAGGTACCGCCCAGACCGCCGGGGGCCGGGGCGTCCATCACCTCGGCGCGACCCACTACGCCGGAGAGCGGGAAGCCGCCGGCCAGGCTTTTCGCCATGGTCATCAGATCCGGCTTCACGCTGTGGTGCTCCATGGCAAATAGCTTGCCGGTACGGGCAAAGCCAGTCTGCACTTCATCCGCAATCAGCAGAATGCCGTGGGTGTCGCACAGCGTACGCAGCGCCTGCATAAACTCGGGCGGCGCAACGTTGAAACCGCCCTCGCCCTGCACCGGCTCGATAATAATCGCCGCCACCTGATCCGGGGCGATGTCGGCTTTAAAAATATGGGTCAGGCTTTTGAGCGCCATGTCGACAGTGACGCCATGCGCCGCATTCGGGTACGTAGCGTGGTAAACCGACCCCGGGAACGGGCCGAAGCCGATTTTGTAGGGTGCCACTTTGCCGGTTAGCGCCATGGTCATAAAAGTACGCCCATGGAAGCCACCGCCAAAGGTAATCAGCCCCGGACGTTTGGTGTAGGCGCGGGCAATCTTCACCGCGTTTTCAACCGCTTCGGCCCCGGTGCTGAAGAACGCCGTTTTGGCATTGCCGGCAATGGGCGCCACGGCATTGATACGTTCTGCTAATGATACATAGCTTTCATAGGGAACAATCTGGTAGGCGGTATGGGTAAAGGCCTGAAGCTGGTTTTCCACCGCCACAATCACCTGCGGGTGGCGGTGACCGGTGTTGAGCACCGCGATCCCGGCGGCGAAATCAATATATTCATTGCCTTCAATATCCCACAGCGTGGCGTTCTCCGCGCGCTCCGCGTAGAAACCGCACATCACGCCGACGCCGCGCGGCGTCGCCTGTAAACGCCGATGATTCAGTGACTCGTTACTCACGGTAAACCCCCTGCCGTTAAAAGACGGAAAAATACATAGCGCTTATTTAGTCTTTGCCATCGACTTCATTCGCGCCAGCGATAAAAGGGAAATAAACAGAGGAAAGCGTGATGACGGTGGGATAAAAAAACAAAACCCCCGGACAGGCATCCAGGGGTTATCAGGGTAACGCGTTAACTGTCGTTATCAGGCTTCAATCGCCGCACGCAGTTTTTTCATCGCGTTCTTTTCAAGCTGACGTACACGTTCGGCAGAAACGCCGTAACGGTCAGCCAGTTCTTGCAGCGTGGACTTGTTGTCTTCGTCCAGCCAGCGGGCGCGGATGATGTCCTGGCTACGTTCGTCCAGGCCTTGCATCGCGTCGGTCAGCTTGTTGGCCGCCTGCTCTTCCCAGTTATCGTCTTCGATGCCGTCGGCAAAGTTGGACGATTTATCCTGCAGATAGAGCACCGGAGCAACGGAGTGGCTTTCAGACTCGTCGTCCGAAGACATATCAAACGCCATGTCCTGCGCCGCCATACGCGACTCCATCTCACGCACGTCTTTGCTGGAGACGCCCAGCTCGCGGGCCACCATTTCGACTTCATCCTGATTGAACCAGCCCAGACGCTGCTTGGTTTTACGCAGGTTGAAGAACAGCTTACGCTGTGCTTTGGTGGTCGCCACTTTAACGATACGCCAGTTACGCAGTACGTATTCGTGGATTTCCGCTTTGATCCAGTGCACCGCAAAGGAGACCAGACGAACGCCCACTTCCGGGTTAAAACGGCGCACCGCTTTCATCAGGCCGATGTTACCTTCCTGAATCAGGTCCGCCTGCGGCAGGCCATAGCCCGAGTAGTTACGAGCAATATGAACAACAAAGCGCAGGTGAGACAGGATCAGCGTTTTAGCTGCTTCCAGATCGCCCTGGTAATGCAGCCGTTCAGCAAGCGCCTTTTCTTCATCAGCCGTCAACATCGGCCATGCGTTCGCAGCCCGGATATAAGATTCCAGGTTACCAACAGGGGCTAACGCTAAATTTTGCATTTCTTTGGTCATTCAAATCCTCTCAATTCACTTCATACTGGCGGAGGCTTGTCCCCGAAGGCAACAAACATGCCAGGCTCTATGAGCAACGAGAATATCATCCGCTCTTTTATCAGACAGTGAGTTTATCCACAAGTTCCGTGCAACAGTGTGAATAAATTACGCACAAAATGTGACACGCGATAGTTGCGAGGGCAGAAAGATGGGGTTGAAAACACATCCCCTGCGAACGGAAGTCGTCGCAGGGGAAGAGTATAACAGAACTTTTTTAGTCGGGGGTAAAGTGACGTAAATGTTGTACCGTGGCAAGCCAGGCTGCCACCCAACCAATCATCGAGCACAGCAGCAGCAGCAACAGACACTCGTCAAACGACAGGCCGCTCAGTTCAAACTGGGTGCCGAAAACCCGCGCCACTTCGGTGACCGCCGATGACAAACGCATCACCAGAATCTCCGACAGGATCAGCGACAGAAACGCGCCGGCAAAGCCCAGCAGCGCTCCGCCGTACAGGAACGGCCGCAGGATAAAACCGTCGGTCGCGCCAATCAGCTTCTGCACGTTGATGGTATCACGACGGGCAAAAATGCTCAGGCGCACGCTGTTACCGATGACGAGGAATACCGCCGCCACCATCAGCACGCCAATCATCGCCGCCACGCGTCCCACCAGCCCGGTAATCGAGGCCAGACGGGCAAACCAGCTGTCGTCCATCCGCACTTCGTTAACGCCCTGAATCTGGGATACCCGGTCACGCAGCGTGTTCAGCGCGTCGGTGGTCTGGAAGTCAATTTTCGGAATCACCACCGCCACGGCGGGCAGCGGGTTCTCTTCCAGCATATCCAGCGCGCCGCCAAAGCCTGACCAATTGCGGAATTCACCCAGCGCCTCATCGCGGGAAAGGTAGTTCACCTTATCCACGCCCTGCTCGGCCTGAAGTTGGCCCACCACCTTCGCGGCCGCATCGTCATCCAGCGTTTTTTCCAGATAGACGGTGATCTGCGGCGACGGGTAGTACTGTGACGCCGCCGTATTGACGTTTTTGTACACCATGTAGCAGACGCTCGGCAGCGTCAGGGAGATAGCAATCACCATCACCGTCAGGAAGGTGGCGAACGGTTTGCTTTTCAGGTCCTGTAACGCGCCTTGCCACGCATAGCGCACCTGTTCGTTGAACACGTTGGTTTTGCGTGAATTCGGCTTTGTCGCAGGCTTCGGCCGTTTTGGCGCATTGCGGTTATCGCCGCCTTTACCGACGGATTGGCGAATCCTGTCCAGTCGCCCGCCAAACTGGCGAATCTGGTTGATGGCATCGCGCTTATTCATTCATCAGGCCTCCATGCAGATGGCCGTCGCTCAGCGTCAGCATGCGATAGGAACGACTGGAGATCAGCCCAATATCGTGCGTCGCCATCAGGACGGTCACCCCAACGCGGTTAAACTCTTCGAACAGTCGCAGAATGCCTTCCGACAGCGCATTATCCAGGTTACCGGTTGGTTCATCCGCCAGCAGTACCGCAGGCTTGTTCACCACCGCACGGGCAATACCGACACGTTGTTGTTCACCACCGGAGAGCTGAATCGGGAAGTTCTTCGCCTTATCCAGCAGCCCCACTTTATCCAGCGCCGCCGACACGCGGCGGCGGATATCGTCCGCGCTCGCGCCAGCAATAATCAGAGGGATCGCCACATTATCGAAAACGGTGCGGTCCATCAGCAGATGGTGATCCTGGAAAATCATGCCGATCTGGCGACGCAGGAACGGCACCTCACGGTTCTTCAGGCGGCTGATATCATGGCCGCCGAAGAAGATTTTCCCGGCGCTTGGCCGTTCAATCCCACAGATAAGCTTCAGCAGGGTACTTTTACCCGCGCCGGAGTGGCCGGTCAGAAATGCCATCTCGCCCGGCTGCAGGTGGAAAGTGACGCCCTGCAGCGCTTGTCTCCCGCCGAGATAGGCTTTGCTGACGTGTTCAAAGCGAATCATTGTTAGTCCTCTCGGGCAAAAAGTGCCTCAATAAAATCGCCCGCTTTAAACGGACGTAAGTCCTCTATACGCTCGCCGACGCCGATATAACGAATCGGAATGCCGAACTGATCCGCCACGGAGAATATCACCCCGCCTTTGGCGGTACCGTCGAGTTTAGTCAACGTAATGCCGGTCAGACCGACCGCTTCATGGAACAGTTTGGCCTGGCTGATCGCGTTCTGCCCGGTGCTGGCGTCAATGGTCAGCATCACTTCGTGCGGCGCATCAACGTCGAGTTTCTTCATCACACGGACAATTTTCTTCAGCTCTTCCATCAGGTGCGATTTGTTCTGCAAACGCCCGGCGGTATCAGCGATCAGTACATCGACGTTACGCGCTTTTGCCGCCTGGATAGCATCGAAAATGACCGAAGCAGAATCTGCGCCGGTGTGCTGCGCAATCACCGGAATGTTGTTGCGCTGGCCCCAAACCTGCAGCTGCTCAACCGCCGCCGCGCGGAAGGTATCGCCCGCCGCCAGCATCACGCTTTTACCCTGCTGTTCGAACTGACGCGCCAGCTTGCCGATGGTCGTGGTTTTACCCACGCCGTTAACGCCGACCATCAAAATAACGAATGGCGTTTTGCCTTCAATATTAAGTGGTTCATCCACTTTTGCGAGAATTTCACCCATCTCATCTTTCAGCAGGCCGTACAGCGCTTCCGCGTCGCGCAGCTGTTTACGGCTGGCGGTATCGGTCAGGCTGCTGATGATCTTACGGGTGGTTTCCACACCGACGTCGGCAATCAGCAGCTGTTCTTCCAGCTCTTCAAACAGATCGTCGTCGATTTTCTTGCCGCGGAACAGACTGATAAATCCGGAACCGAGATTTTCTTTCGTTTTCAGCAGGCTGCGTTTCAGGCGCGCGAAGAAGCCTTCTTTGGTCGGCTTTTCCTGTTCCTGCTGAGCGTCGTCGGCAGGCGTCTCTTCCACCGCCGCCTCTTCTTCGACGATTTCATCTTCAGACTGCGTCGCCAGCGCCTGCGCTTCCAGCTCTTCGTCGGTCAGCTCAGGTTCAATCGCTTCATCCTGCTCCGAAGGGGTCTCCTCGACCACTTCCGGTTGTTCTTCAACTACCGGCTCGATTTCTTCGACCACTTCCGGCTGTGCTTCAACAACCGGCTCGATTTCTTCGACCACTTCCGGCTGCGCTTCAACAACCGGCTCGATTTCCTCAACCGCTTCCGGCTGTGCTTCAACAACCGGCTCGATTTCTTCGACCACTTCCGGCTGCGCTTCAACAACCGGCTCGATTTCCTCAACCGCTTCCGGCTGTGCTTTTTCGCTTTCCGCAACCTGCTCGGTCACTTCCACGACTTCAGCCGCGAAAGCTTCACTCTCGGCAATCGTATGGGCGTCTTCAACGACCGGTGTCTCTTCTGCGATGATTTCCGGCTCGACAGCAGGCGTTTCCTCTATCGGCTGTGATTCAATTTTTTCTTCTGATTCAACAACCTGTTCCTGTTCTTTCTGCCCAAAGCCCAGCCAGGAAAAAAAGCCACGTTTTTTTTCTTTTGCCATTTGCAACCACACTCCCCGCTGTTTTTGATGGCGCCACTTCGCCATAATCGACGCGAAGGCTAAAATAATGATGAAATTAGTCGCTTAGTCTACCACTTAACTTCCCTGGCTTCACCGCTTTCACCCGGCTGAGCAGATCGCTAGAATAGCAGGCCGAAAGAGCGACCAGAGCAAGCAAATGAAAAAACCAACTTCCGGCGGCAGTGGCCAGATCCGCATTATTGGCGGGCAATGGCGAGGCCGTAAACTCCCTGTTCCTGATAGTCCGGGACTGCGCCCCACCACCGACCGGGTGCGCGAAACCTTATTCAACTGGCTGGCGCCGTCGATGGTCGATGCCCGTTGCCTGGACTGCTTTGCCGGCAGCGGCGCGCTGGGACTGGAAGCGCTCTCTCGCTACGCGGGTAGCGCCACGCTGCTTGAGATGGAGCGTCAGGTTGCCCAGCAGTTGCAAAAGAACCTCGCCACGCTGAAGGCGACGCACGGAAAAGTGGTAAATACGAATACGCTCGCATTCCTCAACCAGACCGGTACGCCGCACGATATTGTGTTTGTCGATCCGCCGTTCCGTAAAGGATTACTGGAAGAGACGTTACACTTGCTGGAGAGCAATGGCTGGCTGGCTAGTGACGCGTTAATCTACGTCGAAAGCGAAGTCGAAAACGGCCTGCCGCCGGTACCCGCCAGTTGGGATCTGCATCGGGAAAAAATCGCCGGTCAGGTGGCTTATCGTCTCTACCAACGTGAAGTACAGGGAGAAAAGGATGCTGATTAATCTGGGTCGTTTGTTGATGCTGTGCGTGTGGGCATTTCTGCTATTGAACCTGTTTCACCCGTTCCCGCGTCCGCTGAATATTTTCGTCAACGTCGCGCTGATCTTCATGGTGCTGATGCACGGTATGCAGATGGCGCTGCTGAAATCCACGCTGCCGAAAGACGGCCCGCAGATGACGCGCGGAGAACAAATTCGCATCTTCCTGTTTGGCGTGTTTGAACTGTTGGTGTGGCAGAAAAAAATTGGCGCCAGCCTGAAGAAAAAGTAACGACAGCCGGCCTGGTCATGCACCAGGCCGCGTTTTACTGGTCTGCCTTAAACTCAACGAAACGCGAGCCTTTGTAGCTCAGCGTGCCTTTGTCGCCCACCGTCAGCTGATGATACTGCGCCGCCTCGACGCGAAAGCTCACCTCCAGGCCGCCCTGCTCCGGCTTAAAGCTCACGTCATAGCGCATCTCGCTGCCCGCAGGCGCTACCGTTTGCTGACGTGAACGACGGTCATTCAGTACCTTCTCGCGCTTATTGCTCACCACCACTCGCTTTTGCATCAGCGGCGCGGCGTCGTTGTCCATCTTCTCGCGTCGTTGCTGCACGTAGCGAAACGAGGCTGCAACCACGATGACGGCCACCACCACGATGAAAAAAAGAGGCATTTTGCTCATTTCAGGTTCTCTTAAGAATTTACGCAAATCATAGTAAAGGGCGCGGTCAGCCATTGTCATCTGGTCATCCACGCTACTACACTGGACATTCAAGACTGGCTACACAGTACCCATTAATGATAACAGATACAGGGACTTAATATGCTTTGGTCGTTCATCGCCGTATTCTTCTCCGGCTGGCTCTATGTCGATGCCGCCTACCGTGGCCCCACCTGGCAACGCTGGGTGTTTAAACCTATCACACTCATTTTACTCTTGTTTCTCGCCTGGCAGGCGCCGATGTTTAACGCCATCAGCTACCTGGTGCTGGCAGGCCTGTGCGCCACGCTGGTCGGCGATGCGTTAACCCAGCTACCGCGCCAGCGCATGCTGTACGCCGTGGGAGCATTCTTCCTCTCCCACCTGCTGTATACCATCTGGTTTACGAGCCAGCTCACCTTCACCTTCTTCTGGCCGCTGCCGGTTGTACTGCTGGTGATTGGCGCGCTGTGGGTGGCGGTTATCTGGACGCGGCTGGAAGAGATGCGCCTGCCGGTGCTGGCCTTTATCGGCATGACGCTGGTGATGGTGTGGGTCGCGGGCGAGCAATGGTTCCTGCGGCCAACCGATACCGCCCTGTCCGGCTTCGTCGGCGCGGCGCTGCTGCTTATCGGCAACATCGTCTGGCAGATGAGCCACTATCGTCGCCGCTTCCGCGCCGATACGGCGATCTATGCCGCCTGTTACTTTGCCGGGCACTTCTTTATCGTTCGCGCGCTTTATCTGTAATTTCCTGCTTGACTCTGGAGTCGACTCCAGAGTGTATGCTGCGCTTAATGAGACAACGATCATTAACCGGAGGATACAATGTCGACTCCAGAGACGCAGGGCAAAAAAGCCCCACAGTTCTCCTCATTTAAACTTGCCCCCGCGCCACAGCCGCAGGAAGACTGCTGCTGCGACAGCCAGTGCGCAACCGCTGAAGCCGCGCCAGAAAGCGCGCTGGAAGCACGCTATAGCTGGGTCGTCAACGGCATGGACTGTGCCGCCTGCGCCCGCAAAGTAGAGACGGCCGCAAGCCAGGTTGCCGGAGTCAAACAGGCAAAAGTGCTGTTTGCCACCGAAAAACTGCTGGTCGAGGCCGATGAAGATATTCGTGCGCAGGTGGAAAAAGCGGTCACTGCCGCAGGCTACACGCTGCGCAGCGAAGATGAGCCGCAGCCCGAGGTTCCAGAATCCCGCCTGAAGGAAAACCTGCCGCTGATTGCGCTGGTCGTGATGATGGCAATCAGCTGGGGCCTGGAGCAGTTTAATCACCCCTTCGGCAATCTCGCGTTTATCGTCACCACGCTGGTTGGGCTATACCCCATCGCCCGCCAGGCGCTGCGCCTGATGAAAAGCGGCAGTTGGTTCGCGATTGAAACGCTGATGAGCGTCGCAGCCATCGGCGCGCTGTTTATCGGCGCTACGGCGGAAGCCGCGATGGTGCTGCTGCTGTTTTTAATCGGCGAACGGCTGGAAGGTTGGGCGGCAAACCGCGCTCGTCAGGGCGTTAGCGCGCTGATGGCGCTGAAGCCGGACACCGCCGTGCGCGTGCGCGATGGCCAGCGTGAAACCGTGGCGCAGAAAGATTTGCAGCCCGGCGATGTGATTGAAGTGGCTGCCGGTGGCCGCCTGCCGGCTGACGGCAAGCTGATCACCCCCTTCGCCAGCTTTGACGAAAGCGCATTAACCGGTGAGTCGATCCCCGTTGAGCGCAGCGCCGGAGAGAGCGTTCCGGCTGGCGCCACCAGCGCCGACCGTCTGGTACAGCTGAGCGTCATCTCCAAACCGGGTGACAGCGCGATTGACCGCATCCTGCGTCTGATTGAAGAGGCGGAAGAGCGTCGCGCGCCGATCGAGCGCTTTATCGACCGCTTCAGCCGTATCTATACCCCTGTGATTATGGCGATTGCGCTACTTGTCACGCTGGTGCCGCCGCTGCTGTTCTCCGCCTCGTGGGAGGAGTGGATCTACAAAGGGCTGACCCTGCTGCTAATCGGCTGCCCGTGCGCGCTGGTGATATCCACCCCGGCGGCGATTACCTCTGGCCTCGCCACCGCCGCACGCCACGGTGCGCTGATTAAGGGCGGCGCGGCGCTGGAGCAACTTGGCCTGATTCGCCAGATGGCGTTTGATAAAACCGGCACGCTGACCCTCGGTAAACCGCAGGTGACAGCCATTATCGCCACCGCTGAACTGAGCGAAGACGCATTGCTGGCACAGGCTGCATCCGTAGAGCAAGGCTCCACGCATCCGCTGGCACAGGCGGTGGTGCGTGAGGCGCAACAGCGGAATTTGGCCATCCCGCAGGCAACCGCGCAGCGAACGCTGGTGGGCTCGGGCATTGAAGCGGAAGTAGAGGGTCAGCGCATCGTTATCTGCGCCGCAGGCAAATTCCCGGCCGAAGCGCACCTGGCGCAGATTCAGCAGTTAGAAAATGAGGGTAATACCGTTGTGCTGGTCACCCGCGACGACACGCTGCTGGGCATTCTGGCGCTGCGCGATACGGTACGCAAAGAGGCTCGCGAAGCGATTGATGGCTTGCGCGAATTGGGTATTCAGGGCGTGATTCTGACCGGCGATAACCCACGCGCCGCGAAAGCGATTGCCGATGAGCTGGGCATGACTTACCGCGCTAACCTGCTGCCTGCGGATAAGGTGAAAGAAGTCACCGCGCTGAACGTGCAGGGCCCACTGGCGATGGTTGGCGATGGCATCAACGATGCCCCGGCGATGAAGGCGGCGGCAATGGGGATTGCGATGGGTAGCGGCACCGATGTGGCGCTGGAAACCGCCGACGCCGCGCTCACCCACAACCGTCTGACCGGGCTGGTGCAGATGGTTCGCCTGGCGCGCGCTACTCACGCCAACGTGCGGCAAAATATCGCCATTGCGCTGGGGCTGAAGGGGATTTTCCTCGTCACCACGCTGCTGGGCATGACCGGGCTGTGGCTGGCGGTGCTGGCGGATACCGGCGCAACCGTACTGGTGACGCTGAACGCGCTGCGGCTACTGCGCAGAAAGTAGCGAGCCAACACGGCCTACCGCTGTAGGCCGGGTTGCACCCTGAACGCTTACTCGTTAATCGCCTCAAGAATCACCAGCTGGTCGCTCACCAATTTCTTCGCTGCTGGTGAGCTTGCCGCCGCAAGCTCTGCCTGCAAGGCCGCCTGCTTTTGCTTCTTCGCCTGTGGGTCGCTAAACAGCAGCGCCTTCACATTGAACGACGCCACGTTGCTATAGCGTCCATCGTCGCTCATCGGCACGCTGATTTTGCCGTCATTCAGCAGCTTTTCGACGATCTTACGTTCACGATCGTAACCTTCGAGCCCAACCAGCTGCCAGCGCTGTACCGCCTGCCCCTGATAGTGACCTTTTTTCACCTCCGTCAGGTAGCGGATGGTCAGATTGCGGATGGTGCCCGCCTCTTCGCCATATTCCGCCTTGCTATCCGACAGTACCGGGAACTGCATACCTTCCAGCACGCCGCCTTTTTGCGTCAGGTGACCCATGCGGTAGCTGTTCATCCCGAGACGAATTGGCGTGCTGTCGGTCACTGGCGTACCATCCGCCATGTGCAGATCGCGAATACGCTGCCCGGCAGGCTGGCGCAGGTCAATCTTGTAGGTTACGCCGTCGAAGAAATCGTTGGTGGAATATTTAGACGCCCGGCGCTGCGGGTTAAAGCTGTAGGTGACGTCACCATCATGCAGCTGATTGAAGTAACCCGCCGACCACTCCATGTACTTTTTCAGCTCTTTGCCGGTCAACTGATACACGGTAATTTCGCCGCCCGCATACTGATAGTTAAAGGCGATATCTTTTGCCGTAATGGTGCCCACATTCAGTTTGGGTCGGTCGTTATCAATTTGCAGGGCAATCACCTGCGCCTTCGGCGCATAGTAGCGGCTGGCTTCCTGATACAGCTTGCTGATACCAGTGTCCTGAATATGGACCTGCGGAATGCCTTTCACCGCATCCGGCGGCACCAGATCCTGGCCAGTCAGTTGCGCGATCGGCCGATTGGCGTTGGCGCGCAGGATTTTGTGGTACGGCTGATAGACCTCTTCCAGCGCCTTGTCTGACGCCATGCCTTTGATGGAATAGGTATAACTGTCTTTGTTGATCAGCACATATTTGCCGTTGTGCTGCTCAAACTGCAGGTCGATACGCGACAGCGCGCGGCCGTATTTATCCGGTTCGGTCACGATGACGCCGTTAATCACCTCTTTATCGACCTTCACGTGCATATGCCCGGCGACGATGGCCGCCAGCTCAGGGTTAGCGCGCGCAATATCCCCGACGCCGGTCCCCGGGCGCTGGTTCTCGTTATCGATCCCCATGTGCGCCACCAGCACTATGGCATCCACCTCACCCTGAATCTGCTGGATGGTTTGCTTCACCGCCTGTACCGGGTCGGTAAAGTTAAGCCCTTTGACGCGGTCGGTGCCTTTAGCGAACTCAGCGGTCATCGGCGTATCCATACCGATAATGCCGATCTTCACTCCCTGACGTTCAATGATTTTATACGCAGGCAGATAAGGTTTGCCGCTGTCCCACAGAATATTGCCGGCCAGCGCCGAGCCTTTAAACTGGTTCAGCGAGGTCGACAGCGACGTCAGGCCAAAGTCGAACTCATGGTTGCCCATCACCCAGACGTCATAGTCCAGGGCGTTAAACCCGAGGATCATCGGGCTGGTTTTGTCGTTTTTGAAGGTTTCGACAAAGTTGCCCTGAATGGTGTCGCCCGCGTCGACCAGGATGACGTTCGGCTGCTGACTGCGCACTTCGCGCACCTGCGTCGCAATCTGGCTCAGGCTGCCCGCCAGATTTTCGGTATCCGTCGAGTAATCCCAGGGGACGAAGGTGCCATGGAGATCGGAAGTGCCCAGAATCGTGATATTGACCGGTTCAGCCATCGCCGTAGAGGTACCTAAACAAAGCAGCAGTGCTAAGAGTGATTTTTTCATTGTTATTTGTGGTGCCGGAAGGGAAATGAGGGGAAATTATGCGATTCACATCAATAATTTGGCCAGAGGCTTTACAGGGTAAACAATAAAACTGAGAGGCAGTTCAAGGTTAGGCGGGCTAGCGGAAGGGAAATGGCGGCCACGGTTTGAAAACAGTCCGGGTAAGGCCGCCGTTCGCGATTAATGGCTCTTGCGCAGCAAATACTGATACGGCAGCGACGCGGTCTGCTGGGCAATCAGCTCATGTTCCATAAAGCGGCAAAAGCCGGGAATATCGCGCGTGGTGGCGGGATCGTCGGCGATAATCAGCAACGTTTCACCCACCGGCATCGTGCGTACGGTTTTACGCACCATCATTACCGGCTCCGGGCAGCGCAGCCCTTGCGCGTCTAAGGTATGGTCGGGGCTGGAGAACAAATCGGTCATTATCATCTCGTCATCATAAAAATCGCGCCTAGTTTACGCCGACGGCGCAACGACGCAACCAGGTTAACGATTGCGCGAAAAACAACCATTGCAATGACGCACGAAAGCAGTATCATTCCGCCCCTGCAATGGGTTTGCAGTTTATTGGGTTCCCTCACCCCAACCACTAAAAAGGTACAATATGACTCCCTTTACCTCCATACAGCGCCGCCATGCGCTGGTCTGGCTATCGCTATTCCATCTGCTGGTGATCACCTCCAGCAACTATCTGGTGCAGCTGCCGGTAACGATTTTCGGCTTCCACACCACCTGGGGCGCGTTTAGCTTTCCGTTTATTTTCCTCGCCACAGATCTCACCGTGCGCATTTTTGGCGCGCCGCTGGCTCGACGTATTGTCTTTGCGGTGATGATCCCGGCGCTGATGATCTCCTACGTGATTTCATCGCTGTTTTATATGGGCCAATGGCAGGGTTTTGGCGCGCTCGCGCACTTTAACCTGTTCGTCGCCCGTATCGCCGCCGCGAGCTTTATGGCCTATGCGCTGGGGCAGATCCTTGACGTTCACGTGTTCAACCGCCTGCGCCAGAACCGTCGCTGGTGGCTTGCGCCGACGGCTTCCACGCTGTTTGGCAACATCAGCGATACGCTGGCGTTCTTCTTCATTGCCTTCTGGCGCAGCACCGACCCGTTTATGGCCGACCACTGGGTGGAAATCGCCCTCGTCGACTACTGCTTTAAAGTGCTTATCAGCATTATTTTCTTCCTGCCGATGTACGGCGTACTGCTGAATATGCTATTGAAAAGGCTGGCAGATAAATCTGATTTGTCAGCAATGCAGCCAGGTTAAAGGTTCATTTGACGGGTTGTGTTAAGATAGGCGGATGAGCCGTTTATGGCTATTTAGCGAAAGGAAGAAGTCAATGCGCAAATTGGTGAAATATGTTGGTATTGGCCTGCTGGTGATGGGGCTTGCCGCCTGCGACAACAGCGATACCAGCACGCCGGCACAGGGTTCGGCAGCCGCCAGCGATGCTGCGGGTCAGTCGATTAACCTGCTGGACGGTAAGCTGAGCTTCACGCTGCCTGCCGGGATGACCGACCAGAGCGGTAAACTGGGCACCCAGAGCAACAACATGCATGTCTACTCGGATGCCACTGGCCAGAAAGCGATCATTGTTATCGTTGGCGATAGCACCAATGAAGAGCTGTCCGTGCTGGCAAATCGTCTGGAAGAACAACAGCGTAGCCGCGACCCGCAGCTACAGGTGGTGACCAACAAATCCATCGAGATGAAAGGCCACACGCTGCAGCAGCTTGATAGCATCATCTCTGCCAAAGGGCAGACCGCTTACTCTTCCGTAGTACTGGGCAAAATCGACAACAAACTGCTGACACTGCAGGTGACGCTGCCAGCGGACAACCAGCAACAGGCGCAGGCTGATGCTGAGAAAATCATTAATACGCTGGTCATCAACTAATTTCGCTTGATGATCTCACGGCCTCTCGCGTGACTACGCCAGAGGCCGTTTTTTTAGCCGCCAGCCGAGC
>NZ_JANEWH010000104.1:0-16367 GCF_028069715.1 Kluyvera sp. Awk 3
TTAATAATCATGGACATGAATACATTAAATTTATTAATCGTTCATATAACAAGCAACATAGGGAAGTTCTACCGGTACGGCAAGATGAATTTGTCATCATGGGTATTTCTTGTGCAATTTTGCGAGATGCTTTCAGAAAATGAGGTTGATCTTTAGACTTTGGGGTAGTACTGTATATTCATACAGTAACCCACAAGGTTGGATTAGCTATGTATACTTCTGGTGTCGTAAATCGTTCTTCTGTCACAGCCGCCACAACGGCTTCCCATGCTTTTACTCCGGTAAACAGCACCCCTGCCGCTTTAATTAGTGAAGTGCTCTATCGCGAAGATCAACCGATGATGGCACAGCTGTTACTGCTGCCATTGTTACAGCAGTTAGGTCAGCAGTCTCGCTGGCAGCTGTGGCTCACGCCGCAGCAGAAGTTAAGCCGTCAGTGGGTACAGGCCTCTGGTCTGCCGCTAACAAAAGTCATGCAGCTTCGCCAGATGTCACCCTGCGATATGCTCGACTCGATGGTTCGCGCATCACGTACCGGTAATTATAGTGTCGTTATTGGTTGGCTGAGCGAAGAATTGTCCGTAGAAGAACATGCTCGTTTACAAAACGCGGCGGAAGAAGGTAACGCAATGGTGTTCATTATGCGACCAGTTCAGACCGCATTACATCCAACAGGACAATTTAATGGGCTAAAAATTCACTCGAATTTGTACCATTAAGCGAAATTAAGAATTTTCCTGGGATTTTTTTTGCATTTTTTTTATCTGTCCGTTTTTATGGATGATTACAGGCAGAATGCTGGTCTGATGCGGTTTCCCGAATTTTATGTCGATTATTTTTTCGACACATTTGTTAAATATTGCGTATACAAGTCTTTTTTTTTCATAAGCCTGACGGAGTTCACACTTGTAAGTTTCCAACGACGTTGTAGACTTTACATCGCCAGGGGTGCTCAGCTTAACACCGCAGAGTTCTGCTAAGTATTTAACTAAGCCCCGCCCCCGGTGGAAGGATTTAACCGTGAGTCTATTTAGAACTTCATGGCAAATTTTGGATGATAACGAGGCGCAAAAAATGAAAAAGACAGCTATCGCGATTGCAGTGGCACTGGCAGGCTTCGCTTCCGTAGCGCAGGCCGCTCCGCAAGACAACACCTGGTATGCTGGTGGTAAACTGGGTTGGTCCCAGTTCCATGACACCGGTTGGTACCAGAGTGAACTGAACAACAACGGTTCTACCCACAACAGCCAGCTGGGCGCAGGCGCGTTCGGTGGTTACCAGGTTAACCCGTACGTTGGTTTCGAAATGGGTTACGACTGGCTGGGCCGTATGGAATACACCGGCAGCCGTACCAATGGCGCTCTGAAAGCTCAAGGCGTTCAGCTGACTGCTAAACTGGGCTACCCGATTACTGACGATCTGGACATCTACACTCGTCTGGGTGGTATGGTATGGCGTGCAGATTCCAACAACAACACTCAGGGTGTTGGTAAAAACCACGACACCGGCGTTTCCCCAGTATTTGCTGGCGGCGTTGAGTGGGCTGTAACTCGTGACATCGCTACCCGTCTGGAATACCAGTGGGTTAACAACATCGGCGACGCAAACACTGTAGGTGTACGTCCTGATAACGGCATGCTGAGCGTAGGCGTTTCCTACCGCTTCGGCCAGCAGGATGCTGCTGCTCCGGTAGTTGCACCGGCTCCGGCTCCGGCTCCAGAAGTACAGACCAAACACTTCACTCTGAAGTCTGACGTTCTGTTCAACTTCAACAAAGCAACCCTGAAACCGGAAGGTAAACAGGCTCTGGATCAGATGTACTCCCAGCTGAGCAACCTGGATCCGAAAGACGGTTCCGTAGTTGTTCTGGGCTTCACTGACCGCATCGGTTCTGACGCTTACAACCAGGGTCTGTCCGAGAAACGTGCTCAGTCCGTTGTTGATTACCTGATCTCCAAAGGTATCCCGTCTGACAAAATCTCTGCACGTGGCATGGGCGAATCCAACCCGGTTACCGGCAACACCTGTGACAACGTGAAAGCTCGCGCTGCACTGATCGACTGCCTGGCACCGGATCGTCGCGTAGAGATCGAAGTTAAAGGCGTTAAAGACGTTGTAACTCAGCCAGCGGCTTAAGTTCTCGTCTCATAAAAAAACCCCGCGCTGCGGGGTTTTTTTTCGGCCATTTTCTGCTGTCAGCAAAGAGGAGCCCGACCGCAGCCAGGGCTATTTTTCTTTCCCTAGCATGGCCTCGAGATCCTGCTTCAGGCTGGACATCTTACTCGCGTATTTCTCTTTATTTTCCGCATCTTCAATCAGTTGAACGATCGTCTCCGAGAGCGTCTTACCGCGACGCTGCGCCAGCCCAGCCAGCCTCTGCCAGACGGCAAATTCCAGGTCGATAGATTTCTTACGGGTATGCTGATGCTCGGCGTTAAAATGACGCTTACGGCGCGCACGTATCGTCTGCTTCATACGGTTCACCAGTTGCGGATTAATATGCTGAGCAATCCAGCTATTAACCTGAACCGGTTCGTGTTCCAGTGTCAGCAAAACATCGACGGCCTCTTGCGCGGCGCTGGCTTCAATGTAGCGGGTGACAGGCTCACCTTCCCGGTGTTTTTTCACCAGGTATTTCCACTTCCAGCCGCTTTCAAGATTTTCCAGTTGTTGATATTTCATGGCGATCTCAGTGTGACCGTGTAACTCTTTTCAGGATAACAGTTTTTTCTCAATGTGCTGAGAAGAAATCTGCAACTGTGATAGGGATAAAAGCTACCGCAGAAGATACTTCTGTATTCTCCGTGAGCTTCCCCGCGGCATCAGGTATAATCACGCACTTTACATCTGACTAAAAATAGCGACATTGACTATAAATACTCTTTCCCGGCGCTTTCTCGCCCCCGCGACTGAAGCATTCCAGGCGCTATTTGCCCAGCCTGATTTAGCCTCAGAAAACGACTCTTTATTCAGCGAGCTGCAGGCTCGTTTACATTACGCACTTGAGCAGTTTCTGCACCCTCAGGGCGTCTCCCCTTTCTTGCTGGTCAAAGCACCAGAAGAAAAAGAGTATCTGCACCTGCTGACGCAAACAACACGCTCTCTGCGCGATAGCGATGAATCGCCCCTGACGGGCGTCGATTATCAGGTCACCGGCGGTAAGGTCACGATGACGCCTGCGCGCAGCGCCGATGATACGTTTGCCAGCCAGGGGCCTGTTATTTTCGCCGACTGGGTTGAAGCTGAACAGCTCTTTGGCTGCGTACGCCAGTTTAACGGCGAAATCAGTTTACAGCCTGGCCTGGTGCATCAAGCCAACGGCGGCATCCTCGTGCTGCCGTTGCGCACGCTGATGTCGCAGCCGCTGCTGTGGATGCGTTTAAAGAATCAGGTCCTTCAGCAGCGCTTTGACTGGCTGACCTTCGATGACGCCCGTCCGCTGCCGATCAGCATTCCTTCCATGCCAATCAACCTGAAAGTCATCCTCGTGGGCGAACGAGAATCGCTGGCCGACTTCCAGGAGATGGAGCCCGAATTGACTGAATCCTCGCTGTACAGCGAGTTCGAAGACAGTCTGCAGCTCGCCGACGAAGAGACCCTGCGCCAGTGGTGCCAGTGGGTGTGGCAGGTAGCGCGTGAGAAATCCCTGCCGGGCCTGGCCGCCGATGCCTGGCCGCTGCTGATGCAGGAAGGCGCACGCTATACCGGCGATCAGGAGATCATGCCGCTCTGCCCGCTATGGATTAGCCGCCAGCTACGTGAAGCCGCGCCGTTTACCTCTGACGCCGTTATCAACGCCGAGCAGCTGAGAACCATGCTCACCCAGCGTCAGTGGCGCGAAGGTTTCCTCGCCGAGCGCATGCAGGATGAAATCCTGCTTGAACAAATTCTGATTGAAACCGAAGGCGAATGCATTGGGCAGATAAATGCCCTGTCGGTGATCGATTTCCCGGGGCACCCGCGCCCGTTTGGCGAGCCTTCACGCATTAGCTGCGTCGTGCATATTGGTGATGGCGAATTTACCGACGTTGAACGTAAGGCCGAGCTTGGCGGTAACATCCATGCCAAAGGCATGATGCTGATGCAGGCATTCCTGATGGCCGAGCTCGATCTGGATCAGCAGATCCCCTTCTCCGCTTCACTCACCTTTGAGCAGTCATACAGCGAGGTCGATGGCGATAGCGCCTCAATGGCCGAGCTGTGCGCGCTGATTAGCGCATTGGCTAACGTGCCAATCAATCAGAGCATTGCCATGACCGGTTCCGTTGACCAGTTTGGCCGCGCTCAGCCGGTCGGCGGGCTGAACGAAAAAATTGAAGGTTTCTTCGCTATCTGCGCCCAACGTGGCCTGACCGGCAAACAGGGAGTGATTATCCCTTCTGCCAACGTGCGCCATCTAAGCCTTGCCACCGAGGTGCAGGAAGCCGTCGAAGCCGGCGAGTTCTCTATCTGGGCCATTGATGACGTCACCGATGCGCTGCCGCTTCTGACGCAGCTCAACTGGGACGGCGAAGGTCAGACGCTGTTGCAAACTATTCAGGAACGCATCGCACAAGCCACGCAGCAGGAGCCTCGCTGCCGCTATCCGTGGCCGTTACGCTGGTTAAACCGGTCGAATTCCAACTGATCGGACTTGTTCAGCGTACACGTGTTAGCTATCCTGCGTCCCGAACTTAAAATAAGGCTTACTGAAAACATGGTAGATAAACGCGAATCTTATACAAAAGAAGACCTTCTTGCCTCTGGTCGCGGTGAACTGTTCGGCGCGAAAGGCCCACAGTTACCGGCTCCTAGCATGCTGATGATGGATCGTGTCGTGAAAATGACCGAAACCGGCGGCAATTTTGACAAAGGTTACGTTGAAGCCGAGCTGGATATCAACCCGGACCTGTGGTTCTTCGGTTGCCACTTTATCGGCGATCCGGTAATGCCTGGCTGCCTGGGCCTGGATGCAATGTGGCAGTTAGTCGGCTTCTACCTCGGATGGCTGGGCGGTGAAGGCAAAGGCCGCGCCCTCGGCGTAGGCGAAGTGAAATTCACTGGTCAGGTTCTGCCGACCGCGAAAAAAGTCACCTACCGTATTCACTTCAAGCGCGTCGTTAACCGTCGTCTGATTATGGGTCTGGCGGATGGCGAAGTGCTGGTTGATGGTCGCCTGATCTACTCCGCGACCGACCTGAAAGTCGGTCTGTTCCAGGACACTTCTGCATTCTGATGCCATTTAACGCCGCGATACGCTGGCGATAAATCGGTGTTATGAATCTAAAGGCGAAACCTCCGCAGTGCGGAGGTTTCTTTTTAAAGAGACAGTGTCAGGCAATAACTGCCCTGTCCTCCATGGCTTCTCGCCAGCCTCCCAGCCAGTAAGACCTTTGGTTTATAGTCTGGTAAGGACACATTTCTTTCGGACGCCCGGTAATGCCGGCCTGATATCCACGCTGATGTGCCCGCTCCAGGCGATCTCGTTTTTGTCTCTTCATGCCTCGTTTCCCTCATATCTTGGTCTGGTGGAAAAGAAAACAGTGGCTACAAAATATGCAGGCCACGTAATACGAATACCGCTAAAAAATGGCCCCGTCAATGCGTAGAATTCACACCAATGTCATATTTGTGAGCTAATCAAAAGAACATTTGTACAAAAAATGTGAGGCGGCACAGGTAAGGCGCTGACCTCAGACATAAAAAAACCGCCGTCGGTTTTACACCGACAGCGGCCCTTAGAACAATTAATTCTACTTATGGTTAACGATTGATGGTACGCGCAATAGACGCGGCTTCCTGACTCCAGGCCTGGGCCAGAGTTTTCACCATCGCATCATAACCATCCTGCTGCTGCGCCAGTTCGATGTGGAATGGACGCTTGGTTAACTGCCCCTGATGATTGAGCAGCCATTCGCCGCTCACCACCACTTTGCCATCATAGCGGCCATGGAATCCACTTACCGACACGTTCAACGTATCCTGGTCGCTGCCCAACGGCTGCGATGAAACCACCCAGCCAGGCAGTTGATTGCTCAGGTTGGAAACCAGAGCAGTACGCAGCTGCTGATCCAGCGGGCTGGCCCACAGATTATTGCTGGCAATCACGTACTGAACGTCGCTGGTCTGGTAGACCACCCCGCTGCCCGCAAGGAAGTCAGGAATACTGACCTGCTCTATCCACAGCATGCGTTGGCTGGTGCTGGCACCGTTTTGTACCGTTCCGGTCGCTATCGGCAGCTGATAATACGTTTTATTTTCCGTGGTGCTGCAGGCCGCCAACAGGCAGGCCGCAGCCAGGACTAACCACTTTTTCATTATTTTGCCCTCTTAGGCTCTGGATCTTTTTTATCCTTCGCTTCGAACACCAGCGCGTTGCTCTTCTCATTGAGCGTCTTCAGCACCGGCTGCAGTTCACGCAATACCTGATCCAGACGCTGCATATCGGCCACCATCTTGTTATAGGCCGCGGAACCCGGCTGGAAGCCCTGCATGCTGCGATTCAGTTCACGCAGCGTTTTCTGCATGTCACCCGGCAGCTGCTGCGCGGACTGGCTGGCGGTAATCTTGTTCAGATTATCCAGCGTCGTTTGCAGGCGGCGCATCGTATTCTGGCTCTCAGACAGCGTATTGGTGGCCTGTTGCACCATTGGCGTTAACGGCAGATTGTTGATCTTATCCAGCGTCTCCATCAGACGCTGCTGGATCTGCGCCAAACCGCCGCTGACGGTTGGGATGATCCCCATACCGCTAAACTCTTTCATTTTCGCAATCGCCGGCTCTTTTGGATAGAAATCCAGATCGACGTACAGCGCGCCGGTCACGAGGTTACCGGTTTTCAGTGCCGCACGTAGCCCGCGTTCAATCAGCATCGGCAGATGACCGCGTACGTCCGGGCTATCGCCAAACTGGGCCGCGAGACGTTCCGGCTCAATCTGGATCAACACCGGGATACGGTAATCATCGGTAATCGACTGGCGCAGGCCCGGCACAAAGTAAGGCACTTTAGCGACGGTACCGAGGCGAATCCCACGGAACTCAACCGGCGCGCCGGGTTGCAGACCACGAATAGAATCCTTAAAGAACATCAGGTAGTCGATATGCTGGGTATAGAGCGAATCCTGAATGCTTTTTTGATCGTCGTAGAGCTTAAACGCCGTCTTTTCCGCAATCGGCTGGCCCAGATCGACGCCTTCCGGCACGTCAAAGCTCACCCCGCCGCTGAACAGCGTCGCCAGCGACCCCATCTCAACGCGCATCCCGGCAGAGGTCAGATCCACCGCCACGCCGCTGTCTTTCCAGAAACGAACGTTACTGGTCACCAGGCGATCGTTCGGCGCGCTTATAAACAGCTGATAGCTGATGCTACGGGTCTGCGGATCGAAAGTACTGGTTTCCACCGACCCCACGCGATAGCCACGGAACAGGACCGGATCGCCGGGGCTTAGCTGCCCGGCCTTTTTGCTGTCGAGCAGCACGCGAATGCCCTTCGCATCTGGCGGCGCCAGCGGCGGCGAGTCCAGCAGTTGATACTGATTTAGCACCGAGCCTTTTTTGCCCGGCTGCAGCTCCACATAGGCGCCGGAGAGCAAGGTGCCAAGGCCGCTAATGCCTTCACGCCCCACCTGCGGTTTCACAACCCAGAAAACGGAGTCTTTATGCAGTAGCTTCTCCATTCCGGAATTCAGACGCGCCTTAATTTCTACGTGGGTCAGATCGTCGGTCAGCGTGGTGCTTTCTACCACGCCAACGTCCACGCTTCGGCTTTTAATGCGGGTTTTACCGCCCTCGATCCCTTCCGCGTTGGTGGTGATCAACGTCACCTCTGGCCCCTGATGGCTATAGTGATAGAACAGGATCCAGGCGCCAATCAGCGCGGTCACAATCGGGAAGATCCAAACGGGAGACCAGTTTTTCACTTTCTGCACTTTTGCCTCCCCACTCTTGGTTTCCATGCTTTTACGACTCCTCATGGCTTGACTCAGGTTCCCGATCCCACGACAGCCGAGGATCAAACGTCATTGCCGAGAACATGGTCATGATGACAACCAGCGCGAACATCAGCGCGCCAATCGCCGGATAAATATTCATTAGCCCCCCAATACGCACCAGCGCGGAGAGCACTGCAATGACGAACACATCAATCATTGACCAGCGGCCAACAAACTCAACCACTTCATAGATTAAGTGCATGCGTTCGCTGTCACGGTGACGCCGTTTCAGGCCGTTCGCGTCCAGACACAGCCAGGCAATGGCAATCATCTTCAGCGTCGGGACCATAATACTGGCGATAAAAATCACCATTGCGACCGGATATGAACCTTCGCTCCACAACAAAATCACCCCGGCAATAATCGTCGACGGCATTTTGTCACCCAGCAGATCGGTAATCATGATCGGCAGGATATTGGCGGGAAGATACAGGATAATCGACGTCACCAGCAGCGCCATGGTCCACTGTAAGCTGTTTTTACGACGAGCATGGCCTTTGCTGTGGCAACGCGGACATTCCAGTTGGTCGACCGGTAAAATGGCCGTACAACAGGCGCAGGAACGCAACCCCTGCCGCATACCGGTGATGCCCGGCTTCAGCGGCTGCGCCAGCGCAGGCATCGGGGCAATATCGTCCCACAGCCAGCGGCGGTCGACGCACTGGAAGGTGCGAAGCTGGAGCAAACAGAACAGACACCAGGGCAGGAAGCTGCTGCCTACGCCAATATCGCCGTAAGCCATCAATTTCACAAAACTCACCAATACCCCGGCGAGAAAGATTTCCGCCATCCCCCACGTTTTCAGCGTGAACAGAACGCGCGCCAGAAACGCTTTCAGGCGATGGGGCATCGGTACCCGGTTTACCAGTAGCAGGATGGTAATCAGACAGAATGCCGGCACCAGTTGCACAAACAGCAAGAAGAACGTCCCAAGGCTGGCGTAGTCTTCCGAGAACATGACGCTGGGAATTTCCAGCAGTTCAATCTGGCTGGTCACTCCCGCAACGTTCATGCTGATAAAAGGGAAAAGGTTGGCCAGCAGCAGCATGAATAGCGCCACCAGCACGTAGGCGGTGGGACGGCGTCTCGGCTCGTCCCACACGGTTGTCAGCGTCGTGCCGCAACGCGGACAGGTCGCTTTATGTCGGTACTCGAGGTGCGGCAACGCCACCAGCATGTCGCACTGTGAGCACAGAATATGCTGCGCAGCATGATGTTGTTCGCACATGAAAAGTCCTCAATCAGGCGCCGTTTTTCAACGCTTCCAGATATTCCCATCGTTCAAACGCTTCTTCCAGCGCCTGTTCCGCCTGCGACAGATCGGCCAGCACCTTTTGGGTGTGGTCATGCGGTTGGCTGAAGAAGTTTGCGTCAGCAACCTGTGCCTGTAACGCCTCTAATTCCGCTTCCAGCGTTTCCAGTTTCTGCGGCAGTTGCTCCAGCTCGCGCTGCAGGTTATAGCTTAGTTTGTTACTGGCGCGTTTGACAGTTTCTGCTTTAGCTTGAACCACTTCCGGCGTTTTCTTAATATTCGCCTGTTTTTGCGCCTGTGACTGTGACTGCTGCCCACGCGCATCGTGATAGCCGCCGACATACTGACCAATGCGCCCTTCACCTTCGAAGATCCAGCACTCGGTAACGGTATTGTCGACAAACTGACGATCGTGGCTCACCAGCAGCACGGTGCCCTGGTAGCCGTCGATCAGCTCTTCCAGCAGTTCAAGGGTTTCGACATCCAGGTCGTTGGTCGGTTCATCGAGAATCAACAGGTTACTTGGCTTGAGGAACAGACGTGCCAGCAACAGACGGTTACGCTCGCCGCCGGATAGCGCGCGCACCGGAGTCATCGCCCGCTTCGGATGGAACAGGAAGTCCTGCAGGTAGCCCAGCACGTGGCGCGGCTTACCGTTCACCATCACTTCCTGTTTACCTTCCGCCAGGTTATCCATCACCGTCCGGTCCGGATCCAGCTCGGCGCGATGCTGATCGAAGTAGGCGACTTCCAGCTTGGTACCAACGTGAATACGGCCGCTATCGGCCTGCAGTTGACCCAGCATCAGCTTCAGCAGCGTGGTTTTACCGCAACCGTTCGCGCCGATTAGCGCAATTTTATCGCCGCGTTGGACCTGGGCGGAGAAATCTTTCACCAGCACTTTGCCGTCAACCTGATAGTTGACGTCTTCCATTTCAAAGACGATTTTACCGGAGCGGGAAGCCTCTTCCACCTGCATCTTCGCGCTGCCCATCACTTCGCGGCGGGCGCTGCGTTCATTACGCATCGCTTTCAGGGCGCGAACGCGCCCCTCGTTACGGGTACGACGCGCCTTAATGCCCTGACGGATCCACACTTCTTCCTGCGCCAGCTTGCGATCGAACTCGGCATTTTGCAGCTCTTCAACGCGCAGCGCTTCTTCTTTTTCAATCAGATACTGATCGTAGTTACCCGGATAGGTCACCAGCTTGCCGCGATCGAGATCGACAATACGGGTCGCCATATTACGGATAAACGAACGGTCGTGCGAAATGAAGATAATCGTGCCTTTAAAGGTTTTCAGGAAACCTTCCAGCCAGTCGATGGTTTCGATATCCAGGTGGTTCGTCGGTTCATCGAGCAGCAGCACGCGCGGCGCGCTCACCAGTGCGCGGCCCAACGCCGCTTTACGCAGCCAGCCGCCCGACAGTGACGCCAGCTCCATATCGGGCTCCAGCCCAAGCTGCGCCAGCACTTCGTTGATACGGTTTTCGAGCTGCCACAGGCCGTGGTGATCCAGCTGTTCCTGAACCTTTGCCAGCTCCTGCAAATTTTTATCGCTCGGATCGGTGATCACCAGGTGCGAGATATCGTGATAGCGTTTGAGGTATTCCGCTTGTTCTTCGATACCTTCGGCAACGAAATCATACACGCTACCCTGCACGTTACGCGGCGGATCCTGCTGCAGACGCGCTACGACCAGGTCCTGTTCGTAGACAATACGCCCATCGTCAAGACCCTGCTCACGGTTAAGGATCTTCATCAGCGTCGATTTGCCCGCGCCGTTACGGCCAACCAGACAGACTCGCTCGTTATCCTCAATGTGCAGCTCGGCGTTGTCGAGAAGCGGCGCGTCGCTGAACGACAGCCAGGCGCCATGCATACTAATTAATGACATTCTTTATTCCTTTCAGGCTGCGGTAATCAGCCAGCAGTTGTGGATCTGACGGTTACGGGCAAAATCCTGCGACTGTGTTTTCTGGGTAATGTCTTGTGCTTTCAGTCCCAGTTCTGCCAGGCCGTCGTGGTCCATACGGAAGCCGCGTTTGTTGTTGGAGAACATGATAGTGCCGCCTTTACGCAGCAGACGTTTCAGATCCTTCATCAAACGCAGGTGATCGCGCTGGACGTCAAACGCATCTTCCATGCGCTTGGAGTTAGAGAAAGTCGGCGGATCGATAAAGATCACGTCAAACTGTTCGTCGGTATCGCGCAGCCATGCCAGCACGTCCGCCTGCATCAGGCGATGCGCGCGACCGGTCAGGCCGTTCAGACGCAGGTTGCGTTCCGCCCACTCGAGGTAGGTACGCGACATATCCACGGTGGTGGTCGAGCGCGCGCCGCCAAGACCGGCGTGCACGCTGGCGCTACCGGTGTAGGAGAACAGGTTGAGGAAGTCTTTGCCTTTACTCATCTCGCCGAGCATGCGGCGAGCAATACGGTGATCAAGGAACAGGCCGGTATCCAGATAATCGGTCAGGTTGACCCACAGACGCGCGTTATATTCGCTCACCTGCATGAAGTCGCCCTTCTCGTTCATCTTCTGATACTGGTTTTTGCCTTTCTGGCGCTCACGGGTTTTCAGTACCAGCTTGTTCGGCGCGATCCCCAGCACCGCGATGGTGGCGGCGATGATATCGAACAGACGCTGACGCGCTTTGTTAGCATCAACGGTTTTCGGCGGCGCATATTCCTGCACCACTACCCAGTCGGCGTAGCGGTCAACGGCCACGTTATATTCCGGCAGGTCGGCATCGTACAGGCGATAGCATTCGATGCCCTCCTGTTTGGCCCACTTTTCAAACTTCTTCAGGTTTTTACGCAGGCGGTTGGCATAGTCTTCCGCCAGCGATGCCGGTTTCTCACCCGTCGATTCGGTCAGATGATAGTTTTTCTGCACGCAGTCCAGCGGGCCGTTTTTCGCCTTAAACTGGCGTTCGGCACGCAATTGCAGGCAGCTCAGCAATTCCGGAGAGGCGCTGAACAGCGACAGGTTCCAGCCGCCAAACTGGTTTTTCATATTACGACCCAGCAGGCTGTGCATGGCAATCAACGCCGGTTCGCTTTCCAGACGTTCGCCGTAAGGCGGGTTGCTGATAACGGTGCCGTACGGGCCTTTCGGCAGCGGGTTGCTCAGCTGCGCCACGTCTTTCACTTCAAAGGTGATCAGCTCGCCAATTCCGGCGCGACGGGCGTTACTGCGCGCCAGTTCAACCACACGGCTATCCACGTCAGAACCAAAGAAACGGGATTCGTAGGCGGCGAGCCCGGCACGTGCGCGGGTCTGCGCGTCAGCCTTCACTTCTTTCCAGACGGCGTCGTCGTGCTGTGCCCAGCCGCTAAAGCCCCAGTGGCCGCGATGCAGCCCCGGCGCGCGATCGGTGGCCCACATCGCCGCTTCGATCAGCAGCGTACCGGAACCACACATTGGATCGAGCAGCGGCGTGCCCGGCACCCAGCCAGAGCGCATCACGATAGCCGCCGCCAGGTTTTCTTTGATTGGCGCCATACCGGTACGATCGCGGTAGCCGCGAAGGTGCAGACCTTCGCCGCTCAGATCGAGAGAAATATAGGCGGTCTCTTTGTTGAGGCGCACGTTAATACGCAGATCCGGATTGTCGCGATCGACGTTCGGACGCGGTAAATTTTTGCGCGTAAAGGCATCGACGATTGCATCTTTTACCTTCAACGCACCGTACTGACTGTTACGAATACTATCGTTCAGGCCGCCGAAGCTGACCGCGAAGGTGGCATCCGGGGTGAAGATAGAGGTCCAGTCAATAGCCTGTACGCCAAGATACAGATCGAGATCGCTCCAGACGCTACATTCTCCCAGCGGCATCATGATGCGCGACGCCAGACGGCTCCACATCAGGCTTTTGTACAGAAGCTGCGTGTCGCCCTGGAAATGGACGCCGCCCTGGGCAATCTGGCACTCTTGGGCGCCCAGGCCTTCCAGTTCAGTTTTTAACAGCTCTTCCAGCCCACGGGCCGTACTGGCAAACAGAGAATTCATATCGTCACTTTTACTCGCAGAAAATTGTTGCGCATTATAGCCAATCTGCGCCCCATGTCATAAAGTTAAAGGCTTATTTTCGACTCAGGGACAGCGTTGTGGCTACATTATCGCGGCTTTTTATACATCCGGTGAAATCCATGCGGGGAATCGGGCTCACGCATGCCTTTGCCGATATTAGCGGGCTGGCATTTGACCGCATTTTTATGATCACCGAACCCGATGGCACCTTTATTACCGCCCGACAATTCCCGGCAATGGTGCGCTTTACCCCGGCGGTGCTGCACGATGGGTTACATCTTACCGCGCCCGACGGCAGCAGCGCGCTGGTGCGCTTCGCTGATTTTACCGGCCAGCCTTCGCCGACCGAAGTATGGGGCAACCATTTTACCTCGCGTATTGCGCCGGATGCCATTAATCAGTGGCTGTCGCCGTTCTTTAAACGCGACGTTCAGCTACGCTGGCTCGGTGCTGACCTCACGCGTCGCGTCAAACGCCACGATGCGGTGCCGCTCTCCTTCGCCGATGGTTTTCCGTTCCTGTTGGTTAACGAAGCTTCGCTACGCGACCTGCAACAACGCTGCAAAGCCAGCGTGCAAATGGAACAGTTCCGTCCGAACCTGGTGGTGACCGGCGTTGAAGCCTGGGCTGAAGATAGCTGGAAAACCATCCGCATTGGCGACGTCGTTTTTGACGTGGTGAAACCGTGCAGCCGCTGTATTTTTACCACCATCAGTCCGGAAAAAGGGCAAAAACACCCCGCCGGAGAACCGCTAAATACCTTACAGTCGTTCCGTACCGATCCAGCCACCGGCGACGTCGACTTCGGGCAGAATTTAATTGCCCGCAACAGCGGCGTGGTGCGCGTGGGGGATGAAGTGGAAATCCTCACCACCGGGCCCGCAAAAGTCTATACCGCCGGGCAAACCGACGATGCCGTCGCGCCGCAGGCTCAGCAAAATGCGTTGGTGGATATCGAGTGGGAGGGAAAAACCTTCAGCGGGAATAATCAGCAAATTTTACTGGAGCAGCTTGAACAGCAGGGTATTCGCGTGCCCTACTCCTGCCGCGCCGGCCTGTGCGGCAGCTGCCGCGTGACGCTGGTCGAAGGGGAAGTGAATCCGTTGAAGAAAAGCGCGGTAGGCACCGACGGCACCATTTTGAGCTGTAGCTGTGTTCCCAAAACGGCGCTAAAACTGAGCCGTTAAACCGCCTGCTCCAGGCTGTAGCCGTCCAGTCCCGGCTGCGGTTGCAGCCTGTCGTTCATAATTTTGATCGGGTCGCCGAGTTGCATCGTGCGCCCGGCCAGAACCAGCCCAGGCTGCGCCAGCAAACAGAGCGCAGCGTTTTCACCCGGTTCAACGACCAGCAGATTAACCTGACTGTCGTCATCGCTCAGCCAGACGCTGGCCGCATCGCCGGTCACCGGCGTCCAGCCATTATCATGGGCGCGGAAGTGCCAGCTTTTTGGCATTTGGGGTTTCAGGAAACGAATCGCTACCAGGGCGTTAAGAATCAACTCGGCGCGATGTTCTTTAGACAACAGCAGATCGCGACATTTTTCTTCAAAAGAGAAATAGAGTGCGGCGTCATCAACGCAAAATCCGGTGGGTTCAAAAGCATCGGGAGTTAACATGCGGCGAGCAAAACGCGAGCGAAACAACATGCCGTTGGCTAAATCGAGCATCATGCGATCGTGCTCTTCATCATAATACCAGCGCCAGTTATCATCAGGTTTAATTCGCATTTTTCTCCCCCATCATTTTTGCATCCCGTGCAGCGTTTGTTCTTCCATTGCGTTAATTGTCGCCCTAAATAATAAAAGACCAATATGTCTAAATAAGCAACAATAAGGAAATATAAAGCAACCAGGGCTGGAAATAAAGCCCTGGATCACATTACTGGGAAAAAGACTAGATGTGGGTGACGATTTCTTTAATCAGCGGTGGGCCTTTAAAAATAAAGCCGGAATAAATCTGCACCAGTGACGCGCCAGCCGCCATCTTCTCGCGGGCCGCTATCACCGAGTCGATACCGCCAACACCAATAATAGGCAACTGACCTTTTAATTCGGCGGACAGCATACGAATAATTTCGGTGCTTTTTAATTGTAATGGACGACCGCTTAAACCACCGGTTTCATCACAATGTTTCATCCCCTGAACCAGAGAACGATCCAATGTGGTATTGGTGGCAATTACCCCATCAATATTATGGCGAACTAAACTGTCGGCCACCTGGATCAACTCTTTATGAGAAAGATCCGGCGCGATCTTCACCGCCACAGGAACATATTTATGATGTTTTTCCTGCAACTCAGATTGTTTATTTTTAATACCGGAAAGCAGATCGTCGAGCGCGTCGCCATATTGCAGCGTGCGCAGGCCTGGGGTATTTGGCGATGAAATGTTAATCGCAATATAACCCGCGTAGGCATAGATTTTTTCCATACAAATCAGATAGTCATCTTTGCCGTGCTCAACAGGGGTATCTTTATTCTTACCGATATTAATACCCAGAATACCGTCGAAATGCGCTTTTTTAACGTTTTCTACCAGGTTATCTACGCCGTGGTTATTGAAGCCCATACGGTTAATCAGACCTTCGGCGTCAACGAGGCGGAACAGACGCGGCTTATCGTTACCCGGCTGCGGACGCGGCGTCACGGTGCCGATCTCGATCGAACCAAATCCCATAGCGCCTAAGGCATCAATACATTCACCATCTTTATCCAGACCTGCCGCCAAACCCAGAGGGTTTTTGAACGTCAGCCCCATGCAGGTAACCGGCTTTTCCGGCACTTTCTGACGCACAAGCGCTTCCAGCGGCGTACCGGTGACTCGGCGTAATTGTTGAAACGTTAATTCATGAGCGCGCTCTGGATCGAGCTGAAAAAGTGCTTTACGAACGAAGGGATAGTACATGAACTCTCCTGGATTCCCGGTGTGCAAACCGGGGGCGTATTATGTGCGATCTCGCACAGAAAGGGAATTGACCTGCGGCAAAAAAAGCGCAATCGTTTTCCTTCTCTCCTTTATATACCTTCCCCGCCATATGCATTTTCCGGTAATCCTACGTCGGAAAAAGTATTTCGCGCACCTGACGACCTTTGAGACACTGAGGCAAATGT
>NZ_JANEWH010000105.1:0-16355 GCF_028069715.1 Kluyvera sp. Awk 3
CTTCCATATTGATAAAGACATAGATTTAGATATAAATTAGATATATCTAAATATTGGTAAGGCGTGAACAATGAGCTCTCTTTCTGATACCGAACATCGCGGACGTGGTCATCATGGCGGACGCCGTCAGCGTTTCTTTGGCCACGGCGAATTGCGTCTGGTGCTCCTCAACATTCTGAAAGACAACGCCAGCCACGGTTATGAATTGATTAAAGCCGTTGAAGCTCTGACGCAGGGGAACTACACCCCAAGCCCCGGAGTGATCTACCCGTCGCTTGATCTGCTCCAGGACCAGGGCCTGATTACGGTTCAGGAAGAGGACGGTGGGCGCAAAAAAATCGCTATCACCATCGACGGCGCACGTACGCTGGAAGAGAACCGGGAGCAGTTGGAACAGATCCAGGCGCGGATAAAGGCCAGAATGGTAGGGCATGAGCTGCGCAAAAATCCGCAGATGAAACGGGCGATCGATAACTTTAAGGCCGTGCTGGACCTGAAGGTGAATCACGGAGAAATCAGCGACGCGCAGCTAAAACAGATTATCGGCGTTATTGACCGCGCGGCGCTGGAGATCTCACAGCTCGATTAATGCAGGACGGTCACCGCATCCTGTAAACGGCTGGCGCGGTGTTTCACCATCGCCGACACGTTGGCGCTTTCCGCCACCAGCCCGGCATTTTTCTGGGTGATCTCATCCAGCTTTGCCACGGCACGAGTTAAATCAGACAGCCCCGTGGCCTGTTCGGACGTCGATTGGCTAATCTGCGCAATCAATTGGGTGACATTCTGCACCTGCGAGACAATATCATCCATTGTGCGTCCCGCGGTGTGCACCTGCTCTGAGCCGGACTGCACTTTACTGGCGCTGGCCTCAATCAACTGGCGAATTTCATTGGCCGCCGTCGCGCTTCGACTGGCTAAATGGCGCACCTCTCCCGCCACCACCGCAAACCCTTTCCCCTGTTCGCCCGCCCGCGCCGCTTCAACCGCCGCATTCAGCGCCAAAATATTGGTCTGGAAGGCAATATCGTTAATCAACGTGGTAATCGAGCCAATGCGCTGTGTGCTGTCGGCAATCTCTTCCATCGTCTGCACGACCCGGTGCATCGCCTGCCCCCCCTGAGAGGCCGCGCCGCTGGCGGCCAGCGACAGCTTGTCGGCCTCGGCGGCGGTTTGGGAATTATTCTGTACGGAAACCGCCATCTGACTCATGGTAGCGACGGTTTGCTGGACGTTGACCACCGTTTCCTGGGTGCGCTGGTTCAGCTCTTCGTTACCGCGCGCCAGCACATCGCTGCCGTCGCTAACGCTGTTTACCTGACTTGAGACATCGTTAATCAGCCAACGGCACATCAGGCCCAGCTGGCCGACGGAACGCAGCATCAATCCCAGCTCATCACCGCGTTTCAAGTGATCTACGCTGTTGCGCTCGCCGGTCGCCACGCTCAACGCCTGACGGGCGACGTTCTCAATAGGGCGAATAATCTGCCACTCCAGCACTGCGGTCGCCAGCAACACGATCAACGCTGATGTCAGTACTGCCGATATGGGCGCCCCCAGCGTCAGCAGACTTGCGGCCAGCAGCAGGTAACATCCCAGCGTGACGCTACGCATACGCCAGCGCAGCGGTATCGCCGCCAGTTTGCCCCACCAGCGTTTGCTGACGACAAGACCTTTATGCAGGCGCTTGCTGCTGCGATTTTCCCGCAGTGCCTGATATAGCGGCTCGACGGCGGCAATCTCTTCAGCCGAAGCCATCGTGCGGATAGACATATAGCCTATCGTTTTGCCATTACGCACCTGCGGGATGGCGTTTGCGCGCACCCAGTAATGGCCGCCAGTTTTAGGCTGGTTTTTGACGATCCCGCTCCACGGTTCTCCCTGCTTTAGCGTACGCCACATATCGGCAAACGCCGCTTTTGGCATATCGGGATGACGCACCAGATTGTGCGGTTTGCCAAGCATCTCTTCGCGGCCATAGCCGCTCACTTTCACAAAGGCATCATTAACATGGGTGATGTAGCTATCGAGGTCGGTGGTGGACATCAGCGTAGTACGCTCGTCCAGTCGCGATGCGGACGGGTTTGGGTCGGACAGGGTAGACATACAGACATCCTTTTCAGGTGCAGAAAGAAAATGTATTACAATTGTTATATCGGAGGGATTTTAATTAACCTTAATTGTTAATTTTGCGTTAGATCGCAAAATGGACAAAAGCCCTACTTTTTTTATGCTGCGCGATGGCGGCGCAAAACCTGCCCCATCCTGGCGCAACCTGCCCTCTTGCGCTTCTCCCCTCCCCCCCATCCCTGAGCCGCTGGACGATTAAATATTGTACACAACCGGTTTCTCCTGGCATTTATCCCGATTTTCACCGTTGCCGCTGAAGTGGCGTAATCCCTGCAATACTTAATTCAGTATCGTGTGATACGTGACCCCCAGGAGCACATTTTGAACAGGTTACCTTCCAGCGCCTCGGCTTTGGCCTGCAGCGCGCACGCACTGAATCTCATTGAAAAGCGAACGCTTGACCATGAGGAGATGAAAGCACTGAACCAGGAGGTCAGGGAATACTTTAAAGAGCATGTGAATCCAGGGTTTTTAGAGTATCGAAAATCTGTAACTGCCGGTGGGGATTACGGAGCCGTAGAGTGGCAGGCGGGAGGGTTAAATATGCTTGTCGACACCCAGGGCCAGGAGTTTCTGGATTGCCTGGGCGGTTTTGGTATTTTCAACGTGGGGCACCGTAATCCAGTGGTGGTTTCCGCCGTACAGAATCAGCTCGCCAAACAACCCCTTCACAGCCAGGAATTGCTTGATCCTCTGCGCGCTATGCTGGCCAAAACGCTGGCCGCGCTGGCGCCGGGCAAGCTGAAATACAGCTTCTTTAGCAACAGCGGGACCGAGTCGGTGGAAGCGGCGCTGAAGCTGGCGAAAGCTTATCAATCATCGCGCGGCAAATTTACCTTTATCGCCACCAGCGGCGCCTTCCATGGTAAATCGCTTGGTGCGCTGTCCGCGACCGCGAAATCGACCTTCCGCAAGCCGTTTATGCCGCTGCTGCCGGGCTTCCGCCACGTGCCGTTCGGTAATATCGATGCCATGCGCACAATGCTGAGCGAGTGCCAGAAAACCGGCGACGATGTGGCGGCGGTGATCCTCGAACCGATTCAGGGTGAAGGTGGCGTGATTCTGCCACCACAGGGCTACCTGCCCGCGGTGCGTAAGCTGTGTGATGAATTCGGCGCGCTGCTGATCTTTGATGAAGTGCAAACCGGCATGGGCCGTACCGGCAAAATGTTCGCCTGCGAGCATGAGAACGTGCAGCCGGACATTCTGTGTCTGGCGAAAGCGCTGGGCGGCGGCGTGATGCCGATTGGCGCGACGATTGCCACCGAAGAGGTGTTTTCGGTGCTGTTCGACAACCCGTTCCTGCACACCACCACTTTTGGTGGCAACCCGCTGGCCTGTGCGGCAGCGTTGGCTACCATCAACGTCTTGCTGACCGAGAACCTGCCCGCTCAGGCGGAACAGAAAGGCGATATGCTGCTGGACGGCTTCCGCTGTATGGCCCGCGAATATCCGGATCTGGTCCGCGAAGCGCGCGGCAGAGGGATGCTGATGGCTATTGAGTTTGTCGATAACGAAATCGGCTATAGCTTTGCCAGCGAAATGTTCCGTCAGCACGTGCTGGTAGCCGGCACGCTGAACAACGCGAAAACCATCCGCATCGAACCGCCGTTAACGCTGACGATGGAACAGTGCGATCAGGTGCTGAAAGCCGCGCGTAAAGCACTGGCAGCCCTGCGCGTTAGCCAGAATCAGGTGGCAACCGAGCAGTAAACTCACGCCCCCTACGGTTTCGTGGGGGGCGTTCTTACGCTTCTTCGGTAAACGGATCCGCGATATCCAGCCACTGCACTTCGCAATCACTGGTGCCGCAAAACAACCGCCTACCGCCTTTACCTGCCAGAAGCCCGGCGGGAAAAACGACATCCTGTAAATCGCTACGTTTGCTCTCTCCGGCGAGAAAATCCTCCCGGCAGGCGATGATCGCCATCGGGCTGCTGATACCGCGCTGATAGTCGAAAAGAAAACGAGCAGCATGATAGTGCCGGTTTCCAAACTCATCAAACCGCGCGACGTGCGCCAGCACTCCTACCAGCCCCGAAGAGAGCACGCACGCTTCGTTCACGCCACACCAGTACTGCTCCTCCACATGGGAGAGCAGCGTGGCGCTGGCGATCGACTCCTCGTTGAGATCGGCAAGCCGGGAAACGATCGTCCAGCCGATGGTGCCGTGTCCGCCGGGTTCCCCCTGTGGACGGGTAAACACGAGGATACGCTTATCGGGTAGCTCGACCAGACGAATATCCTTCATTCCCCATGGACCGGTCGTCAGGGGACGCAGCGCGGAAACCGACGGCCCGGCAAAAAATTGCGTACGCCAGCGAACCGCTCCCCTTTTCGTTGAGAAGTCGACTTCAACGCCGCCAAACAACAGCTGCCCGCTAACCCGGCTGACGAACGGATCCTGTAGCGCGAAATCCGGCATTCCGTCCAGCAGTTCAGCGTGGCAGTCGCCATCCCAAAGGAAAAAACGCACCCGGGAATCTTCGCTATCGCGCCTCTCAACGCGGGCGGCAATACACCACCGTCCTTCATCCATAAAGGGTGCGGTTGGGTTGTAAACGTCCAGCCCGTCGACGCCGCGGAAGATGATTTTTCCACGGCTGCCATTTTGCGGCCGCGAGCGATAACGCTGATAAAGCGCCTCAACGTCGTCGCGCATTACACCAGCCCCAGATGCTGCCAGAGCTGATCCATCGGCAGCGTCGCCAGAGCGGTACACTCATCCGCCGCGCCGTACCAGACGTGCAGCACGTCATCACGCACCAGCGCGCCGCAGGTAAAGACCACGTTGCCAAAGAAGCCTTTGCGTTCGTACTGCGCCGTCGGCTCCAGCAGCGGTACCGGCGATTTGGCGAGAATTTTCAGCGGATCGTGGAGATCGAGCAGCAGCGCGCCCAGGCAGTAGCGCTGATCGGCGTCGACGCCGTGGTAGATCTCCAGCCAGCCGCGATCGGTTTTGATCAATGGCGCGCCGCCGCCGGATTTACGCGAATCCCATTCATCGCCCGATCGGCCCAGCAGATGGCGATGGTTGCCCCAGTGCAGCATATCAGGAGACTCGCAGATCCAGATCTCCGGGTGGCCAAAGTGGCACGGCGCGGGGCGGGTTAGCGCCATATAGCGGCCGCCGACCTTTTCCGGGAAGAAGCAGACATCGCGATTATCCGGACACAGGATCAGCCCCTGTTTTTCTACCGTAACAAAGTCGCGAGTGGTCGCCAGCGCGGTGGTGATCCCCAACGACGAAACGGCGGAGTAGTTGATATAAAAGAGATCGTCGATCCGGGTGATACGCGCATCTTCGCAACCGAACTCTTCATAGCGGCTATCGGCGATGATAAAGGGCTGTGAATCGATGGTGTAATGCACGCCGTCCTTGCTGCGCGCCAGGCGCAGATGGGACATCGAGGTCAGCCAGACCTGCGCGGGATCGCTTTTTAGCACGATGGTACGCGGATCGCTAAAATCAAAACGCTCATCGTCACGGTCGAAGGTTTTCGTGGCTTGTTGCCAGCCGATTTCCTGCTGTTGCAGCAGCGGCACGACGATCTGTCGCGGGTTATCGTTAATTACGCTTTCCGCCACGCGCAGCAGCAGCACGATCTCGCCGTTGCACTCGGTCACGCCGGTATTGAACACGCACTCTACTTTGCGCCCCGGCAATGAGGGCGACACGTCTTTTGGGGTGATTAGCGGGTTACTGCGGTGTCTGTTCATGAACGCTCCTTTTCATCAGAATTTGATTTTTGCCCAGCCATTGGGCGTCTTCGCCATACAGAACGTCGGCGGAAATATCCCGCCAGGGGTTCAGCACCGGCGAGCCAAAGTTAATCGCGATCCAGACGCGCTCGGTGACCGTCTCGCGTATAAACCACACGCATTCATTTGTCAGCGATAACGAGCTACCGTCGCCCTCGCGCAGCGCGGACGTCGCGGAACGAAGCGCGATAAGGGTTTGGTACTGTCGCCAAAGGGACCCTGGCGTGCTCTGTTGATATTGCGCATTAAGCTGACGGTAGTCCGCGCAAACGGGCATCCAGGGCGAGACGGGCGAAAAGCCTGCGTTCGCCGCATCGGTCCACAGCAGCGGCGCCCGCGAAGCATCACGGGAATGCGCAATCGCCAACGCCAGCGCCTCGCTTTCATCGGCGCCCTGCCGTAACGCCGTTTGATAATGGGTCTTGCCCTGAATGTCGAAGATCTGCGCCACGGTCTGCGGGCAATAGCTCGGCATCCCCAACTCTTCGCCCTGATAAATAAACGGCACGCCGCGAACGGTCAGTTGCAGAGCCAGCACCGCCAGCGCGCGCTCGGTATCGCGCGGGCTCTCGCCGAAACGGCTAATCATGCGTGGCATATCGTGACTGGAGAAAAACAGCGTTGGCAGGCCTGACTGCCGCGCCTGGGTGGCGTTAATCGCCTGGCTCAGACGCGCAATATCGAAGCGTTTCTGGCTGCCGATATTGAAATTAAACACCACATCCATCAAATCAGGGCTCTGATAACGCGCCAGAATATCCAACTCTTCGCTGCCGATTTCGCCAATCAGAAACGCCTCACCCTGCTGGCGCACGTAGCGACACAGCCGGTTTAGCGTGGCGATAATGCCCGGCTGGTTGATATCAAACTCATGGCGCTGCTCGCCGTTCTCTTGCGGGTTGTCCGGGCCAATACCGTTGGTGGTCAGAAAGTTGATCACGTCAAAGCGGAAGCCATCGACGCCCTGCGCCTTCCAGAAATCAACCACCCGGTAGATCTCCTGCTCCACCTCGGGGTTAGCCCAGTTGAGATCGACCTGCTCGGGGGCAAATTTGTGATAGTAGAACTCGCCGGTATCCGGCTCTGCGTTCCAGGCGCTGCCGGAGAAAAACGACTGCCAGTTGTTCGGCTGACGGCTAAACAGGAAATAGTCCCGGTAGCGGCTGGCGGGATTATTCCAGGCGTCGCGAAACCAGGGGTGCGCCGAGGAGACGTGGTTCACCACCAGGTCAATAATCACCCGGATGCCGCACGCATGACAGCGCTCGACCACCTCGCGAAAGTCTTCCAGCGTGCCAAAACGCGCGTCAACGGCGCAGTAGTCACTGATGTCATAGCCGTTATCCACCAGCGGCGACGGGTAAAACGGCGTTATCCAGATAGCGCCGACGCCCAGTTCATGCAGATAGTCCACCTTCGATAGCAGACCGGGAAAATCGCCCAGCCCATCGCCGTTGCCATCGCAAAACGAAGGCAGATAAATTTGGTAGCAGGTGCATACCTGCCACCAGGGTTGGTTGCTCACCGCGCAATTCCTTATTTCAGTGATAACGACATGCCCTGCAGGAAATATTTGCGGAAGAGGATAAACAGCACCACTACCGGCAACATCTGCACCACCGCGCCCGCCATCACCGGGCCAAGATAGACGCCGTAAGATTTACTGAACGTCGCCAGCAGTACCGAGAACGGCATTTTGTCGACGTCACGCATGACAATCAGGGGCCAGAGGAAGTTGTCCCACGAGCTGGAGAAGGTAAATAACGCGACGATGGCCAGAATCGATTTGTTCAGCGGCATCATCACATGGCGCAGGATCCCCCACAGGCTGGCGTGATCGAGGCGCGCGGCGTACAGGTAGTCATTCGGCGTTCCCTTGAAGCTCTGCGATACCATAAAGATCCCCCATGCGCTCATGGCGTAGGGCAGGATCATCGCACTATAACCGTTCACCAGCCCCAGCTCGCGCATCAGCACAAACTGCGGAATGATGAACATAAATACCGGAAAAACCATCTGTACAATCAGTAAGTTGCGGAAGGCATTTTTACCACGGAACTCGGTTTTCGCCAGCGCGTACCCCACCAGCATCGACGTCACGGTGACGCACAATGTTATGGTTATCGAGACAAACAGTGAGTTAAATAACGTGCGCAGAAAAGGTTTGTCCGCACGATTGCTGTTATCAAACAGGAACGTGTAGTTTTCCAGCGTCAGATGGCCGGAAAACAGGCTCGTGGTATAGATCTCCGCCGTCGGCTTCAACGAAGAGATCGTCATCCAGATAAAGGGATACAGCCAGCTCAGCGCCAGTAAAAACATCACGGCATGAACTAACAGGCTCAGGGGAGTGAGTTTTTTCATTCACACAATCTCGATATTTTTTTCAAACAGTTTGCGGAAGACCCAGATAGCCAGGAAACTGCAGCCCGCCACAATAATCGACATCGTTGCCGCCCAGGTCGGTTTCATATTCTGGAACGCCGCTTCATACATCACCACCATCGGACTCGTGGTGCTATTCAGGGGACCACCGCCCGTAATTAAATAAGGCTCAGTGAAAATACTGAATGCGACAGTTATCGCCAGCACCATCACCATGACGATTTGCGGATTCATCATCGGCAGCGTAATAGCCCACCCCTGTTTAAACCGCCCGGTTTTATCCAGCATGGCCGCGCTGTAAATATCATTGGGAATAGCCTGCATCCCGGAAAAAAGAATAAGCCCGTAATAGCCGACAAATTTCCATGTCACAATCAGCGCAATAGATAACATCGCACAGTCCGGATTCGTAAACCAGGGAACCGATACGCCGATACTTTCCCGTAAAAACTGATTTACCGGGCCATATTCGCTAAACAACTTAGAAAAAACGATGGAATAGGCCACTCCGGAAGAGATATTGGCTAATAAGAAACTCAGCGCAATAAAGCTTTTACCGTATTTAATTCGCCGCAGCCCGGCGGCAAACAGCAGCGAGGCGATAAAAACAATCGGAATATACCACATCAAAAAGCGACAGATATTCCACATTGAGGTCCAGAATAGAGCATCGTTAACGACGCCAAGCAGATTTTGTAGCCCCGAAAACCGGGGCATACCGATAAACTGCCACTGCGTCACGCTAAGTACAATCAACCAGGCCAGCGGATAAAACCAAAACAACAAGGAATAACCGATCCAGGTGGAGGCCAACAGGCCTCCGGTGCGGGAATCATATCCAGCCATTATTCCCCCTTATTTCGCCAGCAGGGTGTTGATTTCCTGCTGAGACTGTTCAAGCGCTTTTGTCGGGGCCTCATTGTTGAAAATGACCCGCTCCAGCATCTGCGTCATACTGCGCTGAATTTCTGTCGTTTGCGTCGTAGCGACCGGCGGCAGCGCGACGTCGACGTAAGAGGCAATGTCTTTCTCTAACGGATTGTTAGCGAAATAGTCGGTAAACAGAGGGTTAGTCATCAGATCTGCGCGCGCTGGCGGCATTCCGGTCAGCTCAAGCCAGGCACGGTCATGCTCGGCGCTGCTGAACACCCACTGCATAAAGGCCCAGGCCTGCGTTTTGTGTTTGCTGGAGCTGAACATCACCATCCCTTTACTGTCGCCAAAGGTGTGCGGATGAGCGTCACCGTTTTCAGTCAGCATCGGGCCGATCTGGATAGTTTTCAACACATCAGGATACTGCTTACGATAGCGGGCAAGGTCCCACGGGCCGCGGGCGGAAGCCAGCACCTGGCCAGTTGCTAACGGATCGTCTGCGGAGGTGAAGTCGTAGCTGCTCCACTTGCTGTTAAACACTTTCCCCATAAACGTCAACACAGCCTGACCCGCTGGATTGCCGAAGTCGGCTTTTTTATCCGCGATGTAGGATTTACCGCCGCTCTGCGCATAGTACAGCGGGATGAAGTCGAACCAACGCTCCCACCAGTTTTTCCCCACCGTTAGCTGCATTACGTAACCGTGATTGTCCGCCGCACGACGCTCCGCCAGTTGATACAGTTCGTTATAGGTTGTCGGTACATGGTCAAATCCGTATTTCTTTAGCAGGTCGCCGCGCCACCACCAGACGATCGGATTCACATAGATAGGCAGTACGTTTTGCTGGCCGTTTAGCTTCCAGGCCGGAAGAATCGTCGACATCTGGCGCGTTTTAACCAGTTCATTAAAGCCGGGCATTTTCGACAAATCTTCAATTTGCCCTACGTCGACCAACTGACTGGCAAAGCCAATAAATATATTACTGGAAATATCAGGTTCCGTTCCGGAGGCGAGGGCATTCATGATTGCTTCTTCGGAACTATTCGCCGCAGGAATCGTGGTAAACTCGACGGGAGTATGGGCAGGGTCTTTATTCCACTCCGTAACCATTTTATTCCAGAAGGCTTCTTCATTTTCATTCGGCGCCACCCACATTTTAATTGGGGTTTTGGCATCGGCTTGCTCGTCCTTTTTATCATCAGGACCACAACCGGAAATACATAAGCTAAGTAATATTGACGCCGTTAATTTAGCAACCGCTGCAACTTTCACGATATTTCTCCCTAACTCTCAATAAGTGTTATTGGTTTACCGCTACCCTGCTTTGAATGGTGCGTAAGCTAACACCCCTTATTTATGTTTAACGTTAAACAAATCACAAAACTATTTTTGTTTAACGATAAACTCTGCCATCAACATTCAGAGGTAAAAAACCAGACACATACACAATATGAATACAAAAAATAAAAAGACGGCAACAGACAAATATAAAAAAGAAAAAACAGCGGCAATAACAATAAAATCATTGGCCAAAGAAATGGGTATATCCCATACCACCATCTCAAATGCATGGAATAATCCCGAAAAACTGTCTATTGAATTACGTGAGCGCATTTTACGTTATGCGCAGGAAGTCGGATTTCAGGGGCCGGATAAGCTGGCGCGAGCGTTGAGGACAGGAAAATCAGACACCATCGGCGTAATTTTCAATGATTCGATGAGCTATGTGTTTATCGACCCACATGATATTAAGCTGATGCGCGGAATCGCCGTACGCTGTGAAGCGCAAAATATCAATCTGGTACTCATCCCTCTGCGTAAAGGCGCTTCCCACAAAACGCCGTCGCTGACCACGCTGGTTGACGGCTATATTCTCAACGCCACGCATAATAGCGCCGCGGTGATTCAGCAAACGCTCGCACGTCGCCTTCCGGTTGTCACACTCGACTTCCAGCTTCCGCAGTACAGCAGCGTATCGATCGATAACGCCAGCGCGATGCGCGATATCGCCGCCTATTTACTCAACAAAGGGCATCAGCGCTTCGGCATCATCGCCTTCTCTTCACACCCCGGCGCACAGGGAATGCGGCATCTTGAACACGCCATTTCAGGCGATAACACGCTGATGCTGACACGCGTTAACGCCTGCCGCGAGGTCTTTCGCCAGCATGCCATTCCGCTCTCCGACTGCTGGCTGTACGAAACGCAGCACGATGAGCAACACGGCGAGCTAGCTGCAGAAGCGCTGCTCACCGCACACCCGGAAATTAGCGCGCTAATTTGCCTCTCAGACCGCTTTGCGCTCGGCGCGGTGAACTACTGCCAGCGCCACCGCCTTGCTATCCCACAGCGGGTGGCGATTACCGGCTTCGACAATATCATCCCCGAAGTGAACGGTATTGGCCTCACCACCATTGCGCAGGATGCGGAACGCAAAGGCGAAATTGCCGTGGAATTACTCCTCACTAACGGGCCTGTTACCCACCATGCGCTGGAATACCAGCTCATCGCGCGGGAGAGCGCCTGAACGCACATTGCTTAACAGAAGAGTGGATTATGGATGAACTAACCTGTTTTAAAGCCTACGACATTCGCGGTGAAGTCGGCGTCTCTCTCACGCCGGACATCGCCTTTCGCATTGGTCGCGCTTACGCCGCGTGGCTGCACCCCAGGCGCGTAGTTGTCGGCGCCGACGTTCGTCTGAGTTCAGAAGCGCTGAAAACAGCGCTGTCGGAAGGGCTTATCGCCAGCGGCGTTGACGTCATTGATATCGGTCTGTGCGGTACCGAAGAGATCTATTTCGCCACCCGTGAGCTGCGGGCAGACGGCGGTATCCAGGTCACCGCCAGCCATAATCCCGCCCAGTACAACGGTATGAAACTGGTGCGCGAAGAGGCTCGCCCCATCAGTAATGACAACGGCCTGCTGGAGATAAAATCGCTGGCCGAAAAAAACAACTTTCCTCCCGTCGTTCATCGCGGTCACCTTCTGCCGTTTGATAACCGATCGGCCTGGGTAAACTGCCTGCTGCGTTTTCTTAAGCACCCGCTCACGCGCCCCCTACGCATTGTGACCAATGCCGGGCATGGTAACGCGGGGCCTGCGCTTGACGCGCTCGCCGACGGGCTGGCGCGTGCGGGCGTACAGATTGAACTTATTCGCCTGTACCATGAGCCAGACGGCCGTTTTCCCGCGGGAGTCCCCAACCCGATGCTGACAGAAAACCGCCTCATTACCCAGCAGGCGGTTATCGATAATAAGGCCGATTTCGGCATCGCCTGGGACGGCGATTTCGACCGCTGCTTTTTCTTCGATGAATGTGGCTGCTTTATTGAGAGCTACTACCTGGTTGGCCTGTTTGCCGAACACTTCCTGCGGCGATCCGCTGGCAGTCGCATCATTCTGGACCCGCGTCTGACATGGAATACGCTGGACGTTGTGGCTCGCGGCGGAGGAATCCCGGTCATCAGTAAAACCGGCCATGCATTTATCAAAGCACGCATGCGTAAAGAGGATGCCATTTACGGCGGTGAAATGAGCGGCCATCACTATTTTCGCGATTTTGGCTACTGCGATAGCGGGATGATTCCACTGGTCTTGATGCTGCAAATTATTAGCAACGGTAGTCTGCCGCTTTCACAGCGTATTGCCCATGCCCAGGCTCGTTATCCGGTCTCCGGCGAAATCAATTTATCCGTCGAGGATCCTGCCGCCATCTTAGAGCGCATGGCTGAACACTATCAATCAGCATCGCCGCTGCGTGATGATTGCGATGGCATAAGCCTGGCTTTCGCCGACTGGCGCTTTAATCTTCGCGCCTCCAACACCGAACCGCTGTTGCGGCTGAACGTAGAAACCCGTGGCGATGCCACTCTGCTCGCCGAAAAAACCGATGAACTATTAACGCTTATTGCCGCCCAACGCAGCGCGAAGGAGACGCTATGACAGCCCTTTCACTCAGCAATATTCATAAGCAATATGACAAATCCACCATCATTGAGAACCTCTCGCTGGAAATCGCCTCTGGTGAATTTATCGTGCTGGTTGGGCCCTCCGGTTGCGGTAAATCAACGCTGTTGCGCATGATTGCCGGGTTGGAAATGCCCGATGGCGGCAAACTGATGATGGGTGAGAAAGAGGTCACCCATCTGCCCGCCGGAAAGCGCAGCCTGTCGATGGTGTTCCAGTCCTATGCGCTCTATCCGCATATGACGGTGCGGGAGAACCTCTCTTTTGGCCTGCGCAATATTCATACCCCGCCTGCGGAAATCGCGCGGCGTATTGCTCACGCCGCATCGATGCTAAAGCTGGATGAGATGCTTGACCGACTGCCGCAAAACCTCTCTGGCGGCCAGCGCCAGCGCGTAGCGATTGGCCGCTCTATCGTTCAGCAGCCGGACCTGTTTCTGTTCGACGAACCGCTGTCAAACCTTGACGCCGCCCTGCGCGTGGAGATGCGCCAGGAAATTCAACAGCTGCATAATACGCTGAAAAACACCATGATTTATGTCACTCACGATCAGGTGGAAGCGATGACGCTCGCCGATCGTATCGTGGTGCTGTATAAGGGCAAAATTGAGCAGGTTGGCACGCCTCTCGAACTGTACAACACGCCGGCAAACCTGTTTGTCGCCGAATTTATCGGCACGCCAAAGATTAACGTTCTGCCTGCCGTCTGGCATCAGGGTGCTCTGCACATAGCCGATGACATCATCTTTCCGCTCTCCCGTCAGCCGCTCGGCGTTCGTGAAAACGACAAGATGTTCGTCGCCATTCGTCCGGAGCATATGCAGTACCAGCAGCCAGGCGATTTCAGCCTGAGTGGGCGAACCCGGTTGTGCGAACTGCAGGGCGACTCCACGCTGGTATGGCTCGATGTCGGCGGACATTCAATGTGTCTGAAATCGTTCCAGCAATTGAGTTTCCCGGTACAAAGCCCGCTAACCCTAACGGTACAGGAATCAAATCTTCACCTGTTTGATTCCATTGGAAAACGCGTCACTTTTGCCTGAATGGCGCCCTCGCGCTGCGGGGGCGTTCTTTGAATCCCATCACAATCATTGCATTCCCCTTTTCCCTTTTTGGCGCCGACGGCTAAATTAGTAACTCATCCGACCACATAACAATAATTTCACATACTGGACATCCTTATGAGCTATCCGTCGCTGTTCGCCCCGCTCGATCTGGGGTTTACCCAGCTGAAAAACCGTGTGCTGATGGGTTCGATGCATACCGGGCTGGAGGAGTACCCTGACGGCGCTGAGCGCCTGGCAGCCTTCTACGCCGAACGCGCGCGTCACGGCGTGGCGCTGATCGTCAGCGGCGGGATAGCGCCGGATCCTACCGGCGTGGGGATGGCGGGCGGCGCAATGCTGAATGACGTCAGCCAACTGCCGCACCACCGCACGATTACCGATGCCGTGCACCAGGAAGGTGGTAAAATTGCGCTGCAAATTCTGCACACTGGCCGCTACAGCTATCAACCAAACCTCGTCGCCCCTTCGGCGCTTCAGGCGCCGATCAATCGCTTTACGCCGCGCGAACTGACGCATGAGGGTATTCTGGGGCTGATCGACGACTTCGCACGCTGCGCCCAGCTGGCGCGGGAGGCGGGCTATGACGGTGTGGAAGTGATGGGCTCAGAAGGCTATCTGATTAACGAATTTCTCGCCGCGCGCACCAACCTGCGCGACGATCAATGGGGCGGCAACTACGACAAACGCATGCGCTTTGCCGTCGAAGTGGTGCGAGCCGTACGTCAGCGCGTCGGGAAAGATTTTATTATTATCTACCGTCTGTCGATGCTGGATCTCGTGGACAATGGCGGCACCTTTGATGAAACCGTCCGCCTCGCCCAGGCGATCGAAGCCGCGGGCGCGACGATCATCAATACCGGGATCGGCTGGCACGAAGCGCGGATCCCGACCATTGCCACGCCGGTACCGCGCGGCGCCTTTAGCTGGGTCACGCGCAAATTAAAAGGACGGGTGACTATTCCACTGGTCACCACCAACCGAATTAACGATCCGCAGGTTGCCGACGATATTCTGGCGCGCGGCGATGCCGATATGGTGTCGATGGCCCGTCCGTTCCTCGCCGATGCCGAGCTGCTCTCCAAAGCGCTGTCGGGACGCGCCGATGAGATCAACACCTGTATTGGCTGCAACCAGGCCTGCCTCGATCAGATCTTTGTCGGCAAGGTGACGTCTTGCCTGGTTAACCCTCGCGCTTGTCACGAAACCAAAATGCCGATCCTTCCGGCGACTACGCGTAAAAATCTGGCGGTTGTCGGCGCTGGCCCTGCGGGGCTGGCGTTTGCCATCAACGCCGCCGCACGCGGTCATCAGGTAACGCTGTTCGACGGTAGCGCAGAGATCGGCGGGCAATTTAATGTCGCCAAACAGATCCCCGGCAAAGAAGAGTTTTACGAAACGCTGCGCTATTACCGCCGGATGATCGACGTCACCGGTGTGACGTTGAGGTTGAATCATCGCGTCACCGCAGACGATCTTCTCAACTTTGATGAAACGATCCTTGCCACCGGGATCACCCCACGCACCCCGCCTATTGAAGGCATTGATCATCCAAAAGTTCTGACCTATCTGGATGTACTGCGCGATAAAGCGCCGGTAGGCCAGCGGGTGGCGATTATCGGCTGCGGCGGCATCGGTTTTGATACGGCGATGTATCTCAGCCAGCCGGGTGACCCAACCAGTCAGAATATTGCCGAGTTCTGCGTGGAATGGGGTATTGATACCAGCCTGCAGCAGGCAGGCGGCCTGCGCCCTGAGGGGCCGCATCTGGCCCGCAGCCCGCGGCAGATTGTGATGCTGCAGCGTAAGGCCAGCAAGCCGGGCGAAGGGTTAGGTAAAACCACCGGCTGGATCCATCGCACTACCCTGCTTTCTCGCGGCGTGAAGATGATCCCGGCGGTCAGCTATCAGAAGATCGATGATGCGGGGCTGCATGTTGAGATCGGCGGCGAGCCGCAGTTGCTGGCGGTCGATAACGTGATTATCTGCGCCGGTCAGGAGCCAAACCGCACGCTGCAAGCCCCCCTGCTGGCGGCGGGCAAGACGGTGCACTTAATTGGCGGCAGTGACGTAGCGGGCGAACTGGATGCCCGACGGGCGATTGCGCAAGGGACGAAGTTGGCGCTGGAAATTTAATGCCTTTCATTATTAATCAATAAATAACGCTGGTGA
>NZ_JANEWH010000106.1:0-16309 GCF_028069715.1 Kluyvera sp. Awk 3
ATCCATAATGGCTGGGTAGCATATATTAATAACATGATGACTAAATTATAATTCTTTTACATCTGGTCAATAGTCGAGGTTAGAATGCGCTTAATTGTCATGCTGTTGAGCTTTATGGTCTCTACATCGATCTGGGCGGGCGATCTTGCCAAACCTACCGGTAAAGTCATTTTAACCCTGTCCGGTAATATCGAAAATACAAACCGGGATGGGAAAGCCGTTCTGGATATCGCCAGTCTTGAAAAGTTGGGGGTGGTCAGTTTCCAGACTACCTCTCCCTGGTATAATGGCCGCACCACTTTTACGGGTATTCCGCTGCAGAAACTTATGGATTATGTCGGGGCGAAAGGATCGGTCGTTAAAGTTACCGCGCTCAATGACTACACCACCATCATTCCGCTCAGTGACTTCAAAAAATACAATGTTATCCTTGCCTTAAAAATCAACGGAGAATACATGCCCATCCGTGATAAAGGCCCACTATTCGTGGTGTATCCTTATGACAGCATCCCTGAACTGAATAACCAGGTCTATTATTCAAGATCAGCGTGGCAAGTCAGTAGAATGGATATAGAGTAGGGGTTCAGCGGAACATCATGAACAGAATATTGGCTGGCATTATATTTTTCCTTTTTGTATCTACTGGATATATCTCTTTTCTTGTCCATGAAAGACAGCAAGAGCTACAAAAACTCACGCAATACACCGATTCATGGTCTGCCGCCCAGATGGTATCAGAATATTATCGCTTTGAATCGTGGCTCGGTCTTTACACTATTGATGATGCGATGACGCTTGATGACGTGCGTCTGCGCCTCGACATCATGCTCAGCCAGAGTGATTTAGTCAAAGAAGGTGATTTAGGCCATTATATCAACAACAACAAAGCGCACCATGATCTGGCGATAAAGCTTGAAGAAACACTGGATTATCTGGATGCGCATCTTGAGAGCATGAGTCGCCCGGAGCTACAAAAATATCTAAAAGTCATGCATACGTTGGATACCCCCCTTGGCCGTCTTTCATCCGGTGCATTAGACAAGGATGTCAACTCGATTAATAGCGCCAACCTTAATATCAGAACGCTTTACTTTATTTATTCAGCAACTTCTGTGCTGCTGATAATAGTCAGTGCGATCCTCGGGATTCTCATATTTTATCAGAACAGGAATATCCTCAAGGCACACCTTCAGGTGAAGAATCTTGCCGACGAGTTGCAAAAATCAAAAGAGAAACTGCAAGTTCAGAATGTAAAACTGGAGTATGACGCCTACCATGATTCTCTGACTGGGATGAACAACCGGCATTTCTTCTGGGAAAAATTAAATAACACCATTGCTCAGGCAGAAAAAAATGATGATTCTGTGACAGTGATGCTGTTTGATTTAGACCGATTTAAAGAGGTAAATGATACCTACGGACATGATGTTGGCGATATATTATTACAACAGATCTCCCAGCGCCTGGTCTCAATGAACTTTGCTTCAGACACCTTTTATCGCTTAGGCGGCGATGAATTTGCCTTGCTCGCGAGTGGACTGACTGAGATGACAGCGGTTTCCCAGGCGCAGAAAATATGCGCTGCGATTAACCAGCCTTATACCATCTATAATGCGATAATCAATATAACCACCTGTGTCGGTATAGCTATCTCAGATACTGAACACCGCTCTGACTATCTCTATAAATATGCCGATCTCGCCCTTTATGAAGCTAAAAATGAAGGTTCGAGTAAGATAAAAGTTTTCCGGCAGTGGATGTTAGACAAGCTTCAGGAAAGCAGAACCCTCGAGCATGATATGGCATTGGGGTTAGCGAATAACGAATTCGTTGTTTACTATCAGCCTATTGTCGATTCGTTTACCAGCGAAATTTACAGCTATGAAGCGCTTATTCGGTGGATCCACCCTTTGAAGGGACTCATGTCGCCAGATAGCTTTATTCCTGTGGCAGAAAAAACCGGCATGATTAACGAAATGGGAAAATCAGTGCTTGAGATGGCATGCCGGGAAGCGGCATCCTGGGTGGTGCCGGTGAAAATTTCAGTGAATGTTTCTCCTGTTCAGCTCAATAGCAAAGCTTTCGCCGGCATCGTCCTGTCGATTCTGAAAGAAACGGGGCTTCCGGCCGACCGTCTTGAACTGGAAGTAACGGAATCCTCTCTCTTTTCCGAGAGTCATGCGCCGATGAATACCCTTAACAGGCTCAGAGCTCTGGGGGTGAAAATATCAATTGATGATTTTGGCACGGGATATTCTTCACTTTCGCGTCTGAGTCGCATTGCTTTCGATAAAATCAAAATCGACAAATCTTTTGTGCATTCAATATCAGTACAGGAAGACGCCCTTAATATCATTAAGCTTATTACGGGCATGGCAAAATCCCTCAGTATGAAGGTTGTTGCTGAAGGGGTTGAAACCCGCGAACAACTGGAAAATCTTAAAGCGTTGGGCTGCGATTTCGCCCAAGGATATCTCTTCCGTCAACCTCAGCCTTATATCGATGGGGAAATCAAAAACGGTCCGCAGCATGAATAATGCGTGAAAAAGTCTGTCGCGGTCGCGATATGGTACAGTGTTTGTTGCTACGAGAACGATGACAGGTTTCTATTATGCAACAAATTGATTTCTATATGGTTGATGCGTTCAGCAGCACCACTTTTTCCGGCAATGCTGCCGCAGTATGTCCCCTGATGGAGTGGCTGCCCGACGAGACGCTGTTGAAAATGGCGAAGCAGCATAATCAGTCGGAAACCGCATTCTTCGTCGTCAGTGAGAAGGGCTTTGAACTGCGCTGGTTTACCTCTCTCGGGGAAATCAACTTGTGCGGCCATGCAACCCTCGCGGCGGCGCACGTCATCTTCGAACATCTGGATTACACGGGCTCATCTATCCATTTTGAAACCCGTTTTGTCGGTCCGCTGACGGTGACGCGTAACGGCGAATGGCTGACGCTTGATTTACCAGCATGGCACGCAGAGCCGATAACTCCGCCTCCTTTACTGTTGGATGCTTTGGGCATCAGGACATACAGAGAAGTGCGTGTCGCGCGCGATTATCTGGTCGTGTTAGAGAATCAAGAGCAGGTTGCGGCTTTACAACCGGATATTCAGGCCATGATCCCGCTGGGCAAAATGATTTGCGTCACGGCGCCTGGTGATAAGCAATATGACTTTGTCAGCCGCGTTTTTTGTCCGGGTGACGCGGTACCGGAAGATCCGGTGACCGGTTCTGCACATAGCATGCTGATTCCATATTGGGCTGATAAACTGCAAAAGACACCGATGCTGGCCTATCAGGGGGGAGAGAGAGGTGGAGAGCTACGCTGTCGACTTGAGGGCGATCGCGTCTTTATCGGCGGGCAGGCAACGACTTATCTGACAGGTAAAGTGTTTCTGCGCCAGGACGAGCATGCTGTTGGTAAGAAGGCCCTGGCAACCTTAAAATCAGCAGGTTGTCCTTAACTGTTGCCTGGCGTAATTTGTTTCTTTCCGACAGGTATGAATGAGGTTGCTATGCAGGCTTTACTGATTATCGATATGCAAGGTTTTGTTCCCGATCGCATTGCGGGAGGGATGGCCTATTTTCCCGCCAGCAGTATCGACAATATGCGCGCGACGATTGCGGCATTTCGGGCAGCGGGAAAACCGGTCCTGCATGTTCGCCATGAAACCCTCGAGCCAGGTTCGCCTCTGCAACGCGATAGCGCCCATTTCCAGCCCGTTATTGGGTTTGAAGAACACGCGGGCGAGCCTGTCTTTATAAAAACAACCTCATCGGCGTTCAGTTCTACCGATCTTCATGGCTGGTTACAGCGCGCGCAGATTAGCGATGTTGCGGTGATTGGCGCAGTGGCGGGTTACTGCGTTAACTCTACCGTGCGCATGGGAGCAGACCTTGGGCTTTCCATGACGGTGATTCGCGATGCGGTGCTGAGCTTCCCGCTCGAGAGTGCGGAAATTAGCGCAGAAGAGGTCTATCGCGTGACGATAGCGTTGCTGGAAAACGGCTTTGCCAGCGGGATAAATACGGCTGAACTTAAGCTGAACAACCATTAAATATAGATAATGCTGCCATTGGGCGGAAAAAGCGTCACATGGCAGCATATATGCGCTGTTTTTGATGATGATGGTGAGCGCGTCATCGAGGGTTATAGTTTTACAGGTAGCATAAAATCCTGTTGACTACTCCCAGGCATGCGGCGCGAACAGATAGCCTTTATTGCGCACGGTCTTAATGCGATATGGCTCGGTCGCGCTGTCCTGTAGTTTCTTGCGTAGCCGGGAAATCGCCACGTCCACGCTGCGATCCATCCCGTCGTAGCTGACGCCGCGAAGATTTTTCAGCAGCGCGTCGCGGTCCATGATTTGCCCCGCATGAGTCGCGAGCTCCCACAGCAAATCGAAATCGGCGGTGGAAAGGGCGATGCTTTCACCGCTCAGCAGAACCTGACGGTTCACCGGATCGATGACCAGCGTACCGAAGCGAATGGTTTTGTGCGGCGTCAAGGCAGGCTGCGCGGCGACCGTTTGACTCCCGTTACCCGGATTTTGTCGTAGGTGAAGACGCAGGCGCGCCAGCAGCACGGCGGGCGGGGTCGTTTTGAGAATATAGTCGTTCGCGCCCATTTCCAGTGACAGAATATGATTCATGTCGCTATCCAGAGAAGTGAGCAGTACGATAGGGCCCGCCCATTGACCGCGAAGATCGCGGCAAAGCGTCATGCCATCTTTACCCGGTAACATGATGTCCAGCAGCACCAGATCCGGATTTTCACGGGCAATCGTCGCTTCGGCATTATCGCCCCGCGGCTCGACCACCACATCCATATCATGCTTGCCCAGATAGGCGGCGATCAGCGCCCCTACATCCGGATCATCCTCAACATAAACGATCTTATTCATGACTCTACGCACTGGCTGACAAAACGGCTACGATACACCGCGCGCAGCTTTGCCGCCACAAAAAAGGCCGCAGGGATTCCCCCTGCGGCCTCGTTCGGGCGCATGCCGCCACTGCGGCGGAAATGACGCCCATCTCGCGATTATTTCCGACTACGCCAGTGACTCACTATCAGGCTGACCAATACGCCAGCGATGACGGGAGCGGCAAGATCGTGCCAGAAAATAACGGCAAACTGCATCAGCGTCATATAGCCGCCTTCTGTTGCAATGGCAACGGTTCGCGGCTATCCTTGAACTGTTGAGGTTTCAAGAATCGCCCCCTTATGTTGCCCGGTTAACGCCGAACAATGTGCGGGGGTTTTCTTTTATCCAGCAACAACGCCGCCGGGGATCAAGCCCCCGCAACACTGCGCCTCACCGGAAAGTCCGGCTTGCCGCGAATTCTACAATCTTTTGCCCAATGCGCTTTGTCCATCCTCTTTAATTGCGAGCACGCTTCTGAATTTTCATTCATAAAGACAACCGCTTCCGCTATGCTGGAGCAACATGTTGTTTATTGGTGAATAATAAGATGGGGTTGTTAATTAAGGCGCTGCTTGGCGCGCTGGTTGTGGTGTTGATTGGCATTCTGGCAAAAACGAAAAACTACGCCATTGCTGGGCTGATTCCGCTTTTTCCCACCTTTGCGCTGATTGCGCACTATATCGTTGCCAGCGAGCGGGGAACCGAAGCGCTGCGGGCGACCATCGTTTTTGGAATGTGGTCGATTATTCCCTATTTTCTCTATCTGTTGTCGCTGTGGTATTTCACCGGCATGATGCGCCTGCCGCTTGCGTTAGCCGGCGCCGTGGCCTGTTGGGGCGTTAGCGCCTGGCTATTAATTTTCCTGTGGGGCCGTTTTCACTAAGCGTTAGACCAGAGGCCGCCCGCCATCGACGGCGAAAGAGCGGCCCGTGACATAGCTGCTGCCGAGCAGATAATCGACCAGGTCGATTATCTCTTTCTCGCCGCCGGCGATTTTCATCAGCGATTTATTCAGCGCTTTTTGCCGATATTCGGCGTCATCATCCTCGTTAAACAGCACCAGCGCCGGGGCGATCGCGTTAACCTTCACCTCGGGTGCCAGCTTGCGGGCAAACGAGCGAGTCATGTTGTCTAGCGCGGCCTTGCTGGCGGCGTAGGCGATATGCTTGTCGCTGCCGCGTTCCACCACATAGTCCGTGAAATGAATAATGTCGCTGGCTGCGTGGCCGTGTCCGCGCAGCAGGCCTTCAAGAGCATGGTTGAGCAGGTAGGGCGCATGCACGTGAATTTGCAGCATGGCGTTGAGCACCTGACTGAGCGGCGTAGATGGGCTTTCCGCCTGCCAGCCGCTGGCGTTATGGATGATGGCGCGCAGGCTGGTACAGTGTGATTTCACCGCCTCGGCAAAGGCATTAATTCCCTCATCGTGGGCAAAATCTGCCTGAATACAGACAGCGCCCGCTCGCCGCATCACATCAATGGCCGGATAGTGCGTACGATAGCTGAGGATAACCGGCTGCTGTTGGGTGAGAAAATGGTGGGCAAGGGCGAGGCCGATACGGCGGCCTCCACCGGTTATCAGTACGGGGCGTGATAGCATGTTTCCCATCGTTATCTCCATATGTATTCTGCGATGGGGTGACCGCGTTACCCCATTAACATCCACGTTGCCGGCACAGCGGCAACCAGAAGTAGGCCAATTAAGGCTAATTCGCGACGCTTGAGCAGGATATTATCTTCATGCGTGCGGCGCGCATAGATAAAGACTAACAGGCCCGGCGCATAGAGTACGACCGATAGCAGCAGGTGCATCGGGCCGGACGCATATAATAACCATAAGCCATAAATGCAGGCACCGACACCAATCACCTTATGCAGCGGACGATGCGCCACCTTGAGTAAAAACGCGCCGACCAGGAAGTAAGGCACGAGGATCATCTCGGAAGCGATAGTCAGCAGCGTGTTGTAGTCAGAACCGGTCAGCCAGATTAGCACCAGGCTTGCCTGTACGCTCAGGTTGGTGAGCCACAGCGAGGCGGCAGGGGCGTTATTCGCGTTCTGTCGGGCGAAGATTCGCGGGAATGCTTTATGCGTGGCAGCCAGCAGCGGCACTTCCGCTGCCATAATTGTCCAGCTCAGGTAGGCCCCGCAAACGGAGACAATCAGCCCGGCGGCAATCACAATTTCACCCCAGGAACCCATCATACGCACCATCAGGCCCGCCATTGATGGATTGCGCATCTCTGCCAGTTCAGGACGGGCAACCACCCCCATCGACAGCAGCGTGACCAGCAGATAAACCCCCAGCGCGGAAATCACGGCCAGCAGCGTCGCGCGGCCAACATCTTTTTTATTACGGGCGCGCGCCGACACCACCACCGCGCCTTCCACGCCAATAAACACCCAAAGCGTTATCAGCATAGTGTTTTTCACCTGTTCCCACACCGGCACGCCAAGGTCGATACCGTGGAAATCCAGAGTAAAGGTCTCGCTTTTAAAAGCGATCGCCGCCAGCACGATAAACAACCCCAGCGGTACCAGCTTGGCCAGCGTCGCGGCCAGGTTGATGCTGGCAGCCGTCTGTACGCCGCGCAGAACCAGAAAATGAACCACCCAGAGCAGCACCGAAGCCCCGACAATGGATTGCCAGGTATTACCGTCGCCAAACAGGCGCAGTTCAGGCGTATCGGTAAAGAAACTGAGGGCGGAGAAAACAATCACCAGATAGGAGACGTTGGCAATCACCGCACACAGCCAGTAACCCCATGCGGAACAAAAGCCGATCAGTTCCCCGAAACCTTCGCGCGCGTAGGTAAAGATACCGCCGTCAAGATCCGGACGGATGCGGGTCAGTACCAGCATGGCGATGGCAAGGAACAGAATGCCCACGCCGGTGATAGCCCAGCCAATCAGCAGTGCGGCGGGGCTGGCGACCTCGGCCATGTTTTGCGGCAGGCTGAATACGCCCGCACCGAGCATTGAGCTCAGAACCAGAGCCGTCAGGGCGCTAAGCCCTAATTTCTTTTCCATGAGAATCCTGTCGTGGAAGGCGAAGAACAAGAATATTTATTTGGCGAAATCGCATAAACATGGAGGATTGCGCTGAGGCGGCGATTTTACGGAGAGCGATGCATACATGCAACAATGTATAAAAAGAAATGAATAAAAAAGGCGGCTTACGCCGCCTTTTGCTGTTGCTTACTTGTACAGGTCGGCGCTGATGGTGACGTTGCCGCCGCGCTCCTGCCATTCACGGGTAATGTGATAATACTTAGCGCCTTTCTTAGCGGCGCGTTTTGCCACCTGATAAGACACTTCGGTCATGTTGCCGTAGTTACCGGTGAACTTGATGCTGTCGAACGGAATCATCTGTGCAGCAGTGACTTTGTTCAGTTCTTCGACTTTCGTACCGTCAGGAAGCGTGACACTGTAACGCCCACCCTTAGTGGTCTGTGTTTCGAAGAAACGGCCTACGCCGGTGCCCGCACCGACGGCGGCGGTTGTCGCTACGCCCGGGATCTCAACCTGTTTCGCTGCTTCGCCGCCTTCCGCCAGCAGTTTACGCCCGGCGTCAGAATCTGCCGGAATGGCATCCGGGCTCTGCAATACGCGTTTTTCCGCATCGGCTTTATAGATGTAGGCGGTAATACGCTGGTTACCGCCGTCGTTCGCATCAACCTGACGGACGATAAAGAAGGAGGCGGCGCCTTTGGCTTTGGCGGCCTTGGTAATAGCATCGTTCACTTCCGGCTGGCTGCGGTAGAAGCCCTGAACGGTGACTGTGTCGTAAGGCACCAGCGCAACGGCCTGGTCTTTCGGCAGTTCCATCACGCCATTGATGATGCGATTTTTCGGAGCGTCGGCTTTCGGCGCGTCTTCTTTATAGAGATCTGCCGTGACGCGCCAGTTGCCGCTGTTGCCGTAATCAGAGGTATCGACAACATAGAAAGAGGCTGCGCCTTCTTTGTCCGCTTTGCGGGACATGGCGTTGACTGCATCGCCAATGGCGGTATAGCGACCGGTGATCACCACGCGGTCATAGGGCTTCAGTGCGGACGCTTGCTCCGGGGTCAGCTCGGTGGCTGCATGAGCGGACATTGCCGCGGCAGACAGCATGGCGGACACGAGGAGGGTGTTCTTAAGCTTCATAAAAATAATCCTTCGCCTTGCGCAAACCAAATTCGGGTCATGTTGTTAACGGGAAAACGTCTGATTATGGCATTGAAATGACGCTACTGTCTGCGTCATTTTTAACTTCAGATGCGAACCCGGTGACGGTTTTGGATAACTTTTCCTGATATGTTGAAAAAACGGGCGCTTGACCGGAAAAAGCGGTCAACCATATGACTTTTTTAAGTTAATGGAATGTTAACTGCGCCGTCTTGCCCGCGAAAAATCATGTTTTCCCACGGAGAAGAAGCGAATTATGGGGCTCGCTACTCAAATCGGGGCAAATATCGCTGTTTGTAGCGGCTGGAACTCCTTATTTGGCATTTAATGCAAAAATAGTGTTTTTCGGCGCTAGATCACAATCGGTATTTTCAGTAGGTTATAGACAGTTTGTTACTGTTTTATTTATTCAGGTTGTTCGCCTGTTAGGTCACTTACGGGTTACCCGCAACAAACTGACAAAACGGCAAACCATTAAATAAGAACCGATATAAGGGAATAGTTATGCGTATTGGTGTACCAAAAGAAAGGTGGGCCCAGGAAACGCGAGTCGCAGCAACGCCGAAAACGGTTGAGCAGCTGCTGAAGCTCGGTTTTAGCGTGGCCATTGAAAGTGGTGCAGGAAAACTAGCCAGTTTTGATGACGAAGCATTTGTGCAGGCTGGTGCAGAGATAGTCTCTGGTGATGATATCTGGCAATCCGACGTTATCCTCAAGGTTAACGCGCCGCTGGATGAAGAAATTGCGCTGCTGAACCCGGGTACGACGCTGATTAGCTTTATCTGGCCGGCACAAAATGCTGAGCTGATGGCAAAATTGGCTGAGCGGAATATTAACGTCATGGCGATGGACTCCGTGCCGCGTATTTCCCGTGCCCAATCGCTGGATGCGTTAAGTTCGATGGCGAACATTGCGGGTTATCGCGCTATCGTTGAAGCGGCTCACGAGTTCGGTCGTTTCTTTACCGGCCAAATCACCGCGGCGGGGAAAGTTCCACCGGCGAAAGTGATGGTGATTGGCGCGGGCGTAGCGGGTCTTGCCGCTATCGGCGCGGCGAACAGCCTTGGCGCGATTGTGCGTGCGTTCGACACCCGCCCGGAAGTGAAAGAGCAGGTGCAGAGCATGGGCGCCGAATTCCTCGAGCTGGACTTCAAAGAAGAAGCCGGCAGCGGAGACGGTTATGCCAAAGTGATGTCAGAGGCGTTTATTGCCGCTGAAATGGCCCTGTTCGCCGCGCAGGCAAAAGAGGTCGACATCATCGTTACCACCGCGTTGATTCCGGGCAAACCGGCGCCGAAGCTGATTACCCGCGAAATGGTGGATTCCATGACGCCGGGGAGCGTCATCGTCGACCTGGCCGCGCAAAACGGCGGTAACTGCGAATACACCGTGCCAAATGAAATTTTCGTCACGGCAAACGGCGTGAAGGTGATCGGCTATACCGATCTGGCCGGACGCCTGCCGACGCAGTCATCTCAGCTGTATGGCACCAACCTGGTGAACCTGCTGAAGCTGCTGTGCAAAGAGAAAGACGGCAACATCACCATCGATTTTGATGACGTCGTGGTGCGCGGCGTGACCGTCATCCGCGAAGGCGAAGTCACCTGGCCGGCACCGCCGATTCAGGTTTCGGCACAGCCGCAGGCCGCGCAGAAAGCCGCGCCAGCGCCAAAAGAACCGGAGAAACCGGCGTCACCGTGGCGTAAATATGCGCTGATCGCGCTGGCCATCATTCTGTTTGGCTGGCTGGCGAGCGTCGCACCGAAAGAGTTCCTCGGTCACTTCACCGTGTTCGCGCTCTCCTGCGTAGTGGGTTATTACGTGGTGTGGAACGTGTCGCATGCATTGCACACGCCGTTGATGTCGGTCACGAATGCTATCTCAGGCATTATCGTGGTTGGCGCGCTCCTGCAGATTGGCCATGGTGGCTGGGTAAGCTTCCTGAGTTTTATCGCGGTATTGATCGCCAGCATTAATATTTTTGGTGGTTTCACCGTCACTCAGCGCATGCTGAAAATGTTCCGCAAAGGATAAGGGGTAACAAATGTCTGGAGGATTAGTTACAGCTGCATACATTGTTGCCGCAATCCTGTTTATTTTCAGTCTCGCCGGGCTTTCCAAACACGAAACCTCGCAGCAGGGCAACTACTACGGCATCGCCGGTATGGCGATTGCCCTGATCGCGACCATCTTCGGGCCGGATACCAGCAATGTGGCGTGGATCCTGCTGGCGATGATTATCGGCGGCGCGATTGGTATTCGCCTGGCGAAGAAAGTGGAAATGACCGAAATGCCGGAGCTGGTCGCGGTGCTGCACAGCTTTGTCGGTCTGGCCGCGGTGCTGGTGGGCTTCAACAGCTACCTGCAGCATAAAACCGGTATGGAACAGATTCTGGTCAATATTCACCTGACAGAAGTGTTCCTCGGTATCTTTATCGGTGCGGTCACCTTTACCGGTTCTATCGTGGCGTTCGGCAAGCTGTGCGGCAAGATGTCTTCGAAGCCGCTGATGCTGCCAAATCGTCACAAGCTGAACCTGGCGGCGCTGGTGGTTTCCTTCCTGCTGATGGTGGCTTTCGTGCGCACCGACAGCGTGGGCACTCAGGTGCTGTGCCTGCTGGTGATGACCATTATCGCGCTAGCTTTCGGTTGGCACCTGGTGGCATCTATCGGTGGGGCAGACATGCCGGTGGTGGTCTCCATGCTGAACTCCTACTCCGGTTGGGCGGCAGCGGCGGCGGGCTTTATGCTCAGCAACGACCTGCTGATCGTCACCGGTGCGCTGGTGGGTTCTTCCGGTGCCATCCTGTCTTACATCATGTGTAAGGCGATGAACCGTTCGTTCTTCAGCGTTATTGCGGGTGGTTTTGGTACCGACGGTTCCTCTACCGGTAGTGATGAAGAAGTGGGCGAGCATCGCGAAATTAACGCCGAAGAAACCGCTGAAATGCTGAAAAACTCCCACTCGGTAATCATCACCCCGGGGTATGGCATGGCGGTGGCGCAGGCACAGTATCCGGTAGCGGAAATCACCGAAAAACTGCGCGCGCGCGGTATCAAAGTGCGCTTTGGTATCCACCCGGTTGCCGGGCGTCTGCCGGGCCACATGAACGTGCTGCTGGCGGAAGCGAAGGTGCCTTACGACATCGTGCTGGAGATGGACGAAATCAACGATGACTTTGCTGACACCGATACCGTACTGGTCATCGGCGCGAACGATACCGTTAACCCGGCCGCGCAGGACGATCCGAAAAGCCCGATTGCCGGCATGCCGGTTCTGGAAGTGTGGAAGGCGCAGAATGTTATTGTCTTCAAGCGTTCCATGAATACCGGTTACGCTGGGGTACAGAACCCGCTGTTCTTTAAAGAAAATACTCAGATGCTGTTCGGCGATGCGAAAGCTAGCGTGGATGCCATTCTGAAAGCGCTGTAATTACCGCGTATAAAATGAAGGCCGCCATTCTCCTGAGGAATGGCGGCCTTATATTTGATTTATGATTGTTTTTGGTCAAAAAGTGCGCAGTGAAAGGTGTTATAATGTTCTATGTCGTTCAAACCAACAGAGGAACTTATGGATACCTTGTTAACGCCTGCACAATTGGCCATCGAATATCTTCGTCGCGAAACCACACCTTTAACCCCTGCACAGTACCTGAAACGCGTTAAGCAACTTGAGCTGGAATTTGCTGACCTGATGGCGCTTTCTGCCATTGAACTGAAAGAAGAGATCGACTTTGCCTGGCGACTAGGGCTCCATTGATAGCATCCCGCTAGCCTGGCAGCGCATGATGATGCCGGGAAGCTAATCGCAAGACAAAAAAAACCGGCCATTTGAATTGACCGGTTTTTTCGTCACATCACACCACTTAATCGTCTTCTTCGTCGTCCATCTCGACGGGGGTCTGATAGTCATTGGGTTTGATCGCGAGCAGGTCGCAGCGCAGGTGGTCAATAACCTGTTCGGCAGTGTTGCCGAGGAAGGCCGCCGAAATACCGGTTCGTCCGATAGTGCCCAGTACCACGATGCCGGCGTCAAGATGCGCGGCAAGATCCGGAATGACCTCTTCAGGCAACCCTTTCTCGACGTGAGTAAACTTCTCATCAATACCAAATTTCTGGCGCAACGATTTCATCGCCAGCAGGTGCTGGCCGCGGATCGCATCGTTGTAAACGCTGGGGTCGAAATCAGGCAATTCAATGGCGATATTGATCGGCGTGACCGGGAAAGCGCCGACCAGGTGTACTTCGGTATGGTTGACCTGTTCGGCCAGCTCAAGGGTCTCTTTGACCAGCTTCTCGTTCAACGCGTTATGGTACGCTTCTTCGCTGGCAAGGTTGACGGCAACGAGTGCTTTACCGCCTTCAGGCCACGGCTGATCTTTCACCATCCATACCGGGCATGGGCATTTACGTAACAGGTGCCAGTCGGTTGGGGTGAAGATTACCGACTCCAGCTTGTCGTGCTGGTGGGCCATTTTCAGCAGCAAATCGTGGCCGCCGCTGACAACTTCCTGGATGATGGCTTCGAACGGGCGATTATGCCACACCACTTTGATCTCCAGCGGAACGCCGGCTTCCAGGTAGTATTTCGCCTGCTCGCGGATCCATGCGGTTCGCTGGCTAATCACGCCCTGGCGCATTGCGGTGCGCTCATCAGGAGACAAAAGGGTGGTCATTTCATAGGAAAAGTCATAGATCGGCAAAAAGGCTTTAATGCGGCCGCCAATCCGTTGATGAAGATACACAGCGCGTCGTAGCGCAGGCTGGTCGTCCTGGTTCGGATCGATCGCCACGAGCATATTTTGATATCTGGCCATACAGGGTCTCCTTACAGCTGTAACCACAGTTTGTAAGTAAAAGATAACTCATATAGTGGGATTGAAACAGGGGGGAACCTTCGCAAGATCAATAAACAGGATAAATTAGCCTTGTCGTGGGCATCGGGGAAGTTCGATAAATTCAGATTTAATGCGTAGGTTTTTTTACACAGAATGATATAGATTTCTCTCAGATACCCCGCACACAAGGAAATGACGATGACCCAGCGTTCCTCACTCTTAAAGACGGTCGCGGCCGTCGTTGCGTTGTCGCTCTGCGCAACGCCAGTGTTGGCCGACCCCGGCAACGGGCATGGCAACGGTAACGGCAATAGCAACCATGGCAACAGTAGCCACGGTAATAGTAAAAGCGATAAAGGGAATAGCCAGCAGTGGAGTAAAGGCCAGGACAAGGACCATGGATCGACATCGCGTAAGAATTATGGCAAACCCGACCATGTTGACCGCGATATCAGCTACGCAACGGCCAGGCAGCTCGCGGTTAACTATGGCCTGACCGGCTACAAATCTTTGCCACCGGGTATTGCTAAAAATCTGGCGCGGGGTAAACCGCTGCCACCGGGTATTGCGAAAAAAGCGGTCCCGGTATCAATGCTCAATCAGCTTCCTTATTACCCTGGTTATGAATGGCAGGTGATTGGCGATAACCTGGTACTCATTGCTTTAAGTACGGCGATTGTCACGTCGGTGATTAACGGCGTATTTGATTAGAGAGCTGAAGCAGACAATAAAAAACCCCGGCTCGCCGGGGTTTTTTATTGGTGTCATGAAACAGCGATCAGGCGACGTTACGAGTATGACCCGCGAGAATAGCCAGCGCATCGCTGTTTTCAATGGTGATGTATTTACCCTTCACCGCCAGCATGCCGCTTTTCTGGAAACGACCCAGCAGTCGGCTGATGGTTTCTACCGTCAGACCCAGGTAGTTACCGATATCGCCACGGGTCATGGTGAGACGGAATTCACGCGGCGAGAAACCACGCTGAGCGAAACGACGCGACAGGTTATAGATAAAGGCCGCCAGGCGCTCTTCCGCGTTTTTCTTCGACAGCAGCAGGATCATGTCCTGATCGCCTTTGATCTCTCCGCTCATCAGACGCATCATCTGCTGACGCAGGTTCGGCATTTTGCCTGAGAGGTCATCCAGGGTCTCAAACGGGATTTCGCACACCATGGAAGTTTCCAGCGCCTGAGCAAAGCTCGGGTGATGGCCGGTGCCGATGGCGTCGAAGCCAACTAAATCGCCTGCCAGATGGAAACCGGTGATCTGCTCATCGCCTTGCTCGGTAATGGTATAGCTCTTGATGGTACCGGAACGGATGGCATACAGAGACTTCAGTTCATCTCCGGCTTTGAATAACGTTTGCCCTTTCTGAATAGGCTTTTTGCGCTCGATAATATTATCCAGCTGATCAAGCTCATGCTCATTAAGAGTGAACGGGATGCAAAGCTGGCTGATGCTGCAATCCTGGCAATGGATCGCGCAACCGCCAGACTGAATGCGTCGTATAATTCTCTTTTCCGGGATCATAGGTTTGCTCAAGCCTTAATTGATATTGGTCAATTTTAACATCTTTTTGGTGAGCAGGTAAGTCTCGGCGCGCGTATTCACCCAAGATTAAAATGGGATAGCAGGGAATGAGATATATCTCATTGATATAGAATATAAATTTTCAGGCGCATTTATCGCTAAAGCGCCTGTTAAGCTCATAAAGGGCACAGAAAATCAAAGCAGCAGATAGCCTTCGTGTCGCAGAAGCCACTCTTTACGCTGTACGCCGCCAGCATAACCGGTCATGGTGCCGTTGCGTCCGATCACCCGATGGCAGGGCACGACGATACTCACCGGGTTAGATCCATTGGCGGCGCCTACGGCGCGAGCGGCTCCCGGACGGCCAAGCTGTTCGGCTAGCTGCCCGTAGTGCATCACCTGACCACAGGGGATGGTGCGCAGGGTTTGCCAGACTTCGCGCTGAAAGGGGGTTCCGGCGGTGGCGGTAGGCAGGGATTCGATCACCGCCAGATCGCCATCAAAATAGTTCGCCAACTGCTGACTCAGCCCGCCGGGGTTGCGTGATGTGACGCGGGTATAGCCTTCAGCCCGGTAGTGAATATCCAGCAGTTGCACCATACGGTCGCTGTGTTCTTCCCATTCCACGGCGCGCAAATGAAAGTTTTCATCACACAGAATCCACAGCGGCCCGAGCGGTGTGGCAATTTTATCTTCAAGCAACGTCAGCATGCGCACTCTCTATATATGATATGTTTACGCAAATTATTCCTGTTTGACACCATAGCATGTGAATGGCCGCTGGCTCTATACCTCAGATGTATAACATCACAAAGGATATGGCTTATTTATCATCAACTATAA
>NZ_JANEWH010000107.1:0-16019 GCF_028069715.1 Kluyvera sp. Awk 3
TTCGTAATGAATTACGTGTTCACTCAGAGACTTGGTATTCATTTTTCGTCTTGCGACGTTAAGAATCCGTATCTTCGAGTGCCCACACAGATTGTCTGATAAATTGTTAAAGAGCAGTTGCGACGCGGCTTACAGCTCACCGTCGCGAGGTGGCGTATATTACGCTTTCCTCTTTCAGAGTCAAGCGTTTAATTTCGCTTTTCTCTGTCGAGATTCTCAGGAGAATCTCGCTGACCCGGCGGCTTGTTTGCCGTTGTTCCGTGTCAGTGGGAGCGCATTATAGGGAGTTTATTCTGCCTGACAAGGGGAAATTTGAATTATTTTATCGCTCGCTATTTTTTTCATCAAATTGCTTATGAATACGCCGTAAAATGCCCAAACTGCTGTTTTTAACACCGATTCAGCACGTCAAATGGCATACTAAAGAAAGATAAATAATAGGAATGGCATTTATGTCTCTAAGCGCACAGCAACTAGCCGCTCAAAAGAACATCTCCTGGGTCCTGGCTGAGAAAATAGCCCAGAAGATATTAACCGGTGAGTATCCCCCGGAAAGCATCCTCCCCGGCGAGATGGAGCTGGGTGAAATTTTCGGCGTGAGCCGAACCGCCGTTCGCGAAGCGGTAAAAACGCTGTCAGCGAAAGGGATGCTGCTTCCTCGCCCGCGTATTGGTACCCGTGTGATGCCTCAGGCCCACTGGAACTTCCTCGATACCGAGCTGATCTCCTGGTGGCTAACGACAGATAACTTCCAGGCCGTCATGAAACACTTCCTGGTGTTGCGTCGCAGTCTGGAACCGCAGGCCTGCATGCTGGCCGCTACGCTCGGCACCGCCGAGCAAAAAGCCCAGCTCAATACCTTAATGGAAGAGATGGCGACGCTGGAGAAAACATTCGACCGCGAGCGTTGGATCGATATCGACACCTCCTGGCATGAACACATCTATGAAATGAGTGCTAACCCGTTTCTGACATCATTCGCCAAACTGTTCCACTCGGTGTACCACATCTATTTCACCTCGATTACCGAAGATGAGGTGATTGAACTGGCGAGCCACCAGGCCATTGTTGATGCGATACAGGAAGGTGATGGCCCACGGGCATACCAGGCCTGCCAGGCTTTATTAAACGCGCCACATATTCTGGCCGCAGTATAAAGGACAGCGAATGACTGAGAAGAAAGCGCGGAGTATGGCCGGGCTACCGTGGATAGCCGCGATGGCCTTCTTTATGCAGGCGCTAGACGCCACCATTCTGAATACAGCGCTGCCCGCTATCGCGCACAGCCTCAACCGGTCGCCGCTGGCGATGCAATCGGCCATTATCAGCTACACCCTTACTGTGGCCATGCTGATCCCGGTAAGCGGCTGGCTTGCTGACCGCTTCGGTACCCGACGCATCTTTATGCTGGCGGTCAGACTGTTTACCCTTGGGTCATTGGCGTGCGCGCTTTCGACTTCGCTCGGCGAACTGGTGATCTTCCGTATTATTCAGGGGATTGGCGGCGCCATGATGATGCCCGTCGCCCGTCTGGCGCTGCTGCGCGCCTACCCGCGTAGCGAACTGCTACCGGTGCTTAATTTTGTCACCATGCCGGGGCTGATAGGACCTATTCTGGGCCCGGTGCTGGGTGGCGTTTTTGTCACCTGGGCTACCTGGCACTGGATTTTCCTCATCAACATACCGATCGGCGTTATTGGCATGCTGTACGCACGAAAATACATGCCGAACTTCACGACGCCGCGGCGACGCTTCGATCTGTCAGGATTCCTGCTGTTTGGGTTAAGCCTGGTGCTGTTCTCCATCGGCATGGAGCTGCTCGGCGAGCAGATTGTGTCAGGTTGGGTCGCTCTGATGGTGGTGCTGTTCAGTATTATTTTGCTGCTGGCCTATATCCGCCACGCACGCAAGCATCCAACACCGCTGATCTCTCTGGGCTTATTCAGAACGCGGACATTCTCAGTCGGTATTGCCGGTAACCTGGCGACACGCCTGGGCACCGGCTGCGTGCCGTTCCTGATGCCGCTAATGCTGCAGGTTGGCTTTGGCTATCCGGCGCTGATTGCGGGCATCATGATGGCGCCCACGGCAATCGGCTCTATCGTGGCAAAATCAACCGTCACCCAGGTGCTACGCCGGTTGGGCTATCGGAAAACGCTGGTCGGCGTCACGCTGTTTATCGGCTTAATGATCGCGCAGTTCTCATTACAATCGCCGTCAATGCCGGTGTGGATGCTGATTCTGCCGCTGTTCGTGTTGGGGATGGCCATGTCGACGCAGTTCACTTCGATGAACACCATTACGCTTGCCGATCTCTCCGACGATAACGCCAGCGGAGGTAACAGCCTGCTAGCCGTCACACAGCAATTGTCGATTAGCCTTGGGGTGGCCATCAGCGCCGCGGTGCTGCGCTCATATCAAAGTATTGTCGGCTCGACGATTGAGCAGTTCCACTACACCTTTATCACCATGGGGGTGATAACGGCAGTGTCAGCGCTGATGTTTATGCTGCTGCGGCCGAAAGATGGCCGCAACCTGATAAAAGAAAAACACTAACCTCAGACGGACCCACGCACCACCAGCTCGGGCGTCAGCTGCATACGCTGCTGTTTTTGCCCGGGCTGCGCAATACGGTGAATCAACACATCAATCGCCAGCTCGCCCAGTTCATCTTTTGGTTGGTGAATGGTCGTGAGCGGCGGCGTCATATAGCGAGCCAGTTCGATATCATCATAGCCAATCACCGCCATATCCTGCGGAATACGTAGCCCGGCCTGATACAACGCCTGATAAACCCCTACCGCCATCGCATCGTTACCAACGAAAACGGCATCCGGACGTTCAGGATGCGCCAGCAGTTTCTGCATGGCATCTAATCCGCCGCCAAACTCAAAGTTGCTGGTAATTTCATAGCCGTCCGGAATCGGCAACTGCGCATTATGCATGGCTTCCCGATAGCCCTCGAGACGCAGCCGCGCCGGGGTTTTATCCAGCGGACCGGAAATACAGGCAATGCGCGTATAGCCACGCTCGATCAGATAGCGAGTCGCCATATCGCCGCCCAACAGCGAGTTATCCTGAATCAGGTCGCTGTCGCCATCGAATGGCGCCCAGTCCATCATCACAGAGGGAATAGACGGATAGCGCTGCATAATTTCCAGCGACGGCTGGTGCGTTTCGGTGCACAGCAGTAGCAGCCCGTCGACACGCTTCTGCATCAGCGTTTCCAGGTTGCGGTTCATCCGCTGTTCGTCGCCTTCGGTATTGCATAGCACCAGACTGTAACCACGCTCGAAACAGCTGCGCTCCACGCCGCGCACCAGTTCTGAATAAAAGGGGTTGGTACTGGCGGTAATCAGCATACCGATGGTGTGAGTCTGATTCAGCTTGAGACTACGCGCCAGCGCTGACGGGGCGTAGTTCAGCGCTTTGATGGCCGCATCAACCTTCTCGGTTATTGCATCGCTGACAAACCGGTCTTTGTTGATGACATGAGATACCGTGGAGGTGGAAACGCCCGCCAGGCGAGCAACATCCTTCATCGTGGCCAAGCATTACCCCTGCTGACGTAAAAATTCGTCGATCTCTTCACGCCAGGGCACAGAGGGCTGCGCGCCTTTGCGTGTCACGGCAATAGCCGCAGCAGCGTGCGCAAAGCGCAACGCGTCGGCCAACGGCGTATTCTCCAGCAACGCAGTCATCAGCGCGCCGTTAAAGGTATCGCCCGCGGCGATGGTGTCGATAGCCTGCACTTTAAAGCCCGGTACGCGACGCCCTTCGCCCTTAACGCTGGCCCATACGCCACGGCTGCCAAGGGTAATAATCACCGTGTCGATGCCTTTCGCGTGCAGTACCTGTGCGGCTTTCGCGGCGTCGTCATCGTTTTCCACCCGAACACCGGTCAGCTTCTCAGCCTCGGTCTCATTTGGGGTAATGATATCCACCAGCGACAGCAGTATATCCGGCAGCTCGCGAGCGGGGGCCGGGTTCAATACCACAGTGGTTTGATTCTGATGGGCAATCTGAGCCGCCAGCAATACGCTATCCAGCGGGGATTCAAGCTGCATCAGCAGCGCATCTGCCTCGGCAATGCGTTCACGCTGTGCCTCGACCAGCGCAGTGGACAGTGCGGCGTTAGCGCCCGCGTGAATGCCAATCACATTCTCGCCTTCGCCGTTGACGAAGATCAGCGCTACGCCGGTCGACTCACCGGCTACCGCGCTCACGGGCGCGATATCAATGCGGTCAACCTGCAACTGTTTACGGATACGCTCACCGATATCGTCATCGCCAGTGCAGGCAATAAACGCGATATCCGCGCCGCTGCGCCCGGCAGCAACCGCCTGGTTCGCGCCTTTGCCGCCAAATGCGACCTGATAATGGCTACCGGTGACGGTTTCACCTGGCGTCGGGAAAGATTCAAGATTGAGAATGTGATCGGCATTGATGCTGCCAAGGACGACGAGTTTGCCTGCGGTTTTCATTTTCAGAGTGTCCGGTAAGATGCGCCACCGGCGTACCGGTGGCGCGTGCCCTACTTTTCTTTATAGATATTGTCCCTCAGGCTGCAAGAGCCTGAATCGCATTCGCGTTATTACTGCTTAATTACCAGCTTCAGGTCAACAGGATATTTTGCCTGTACCTTTTCGCCTTTCAGCACTTTGTCGGCGGTTTCCACGCCTTTTGCACCGATCTGATCCGGCAACTGGGCAATAGTCGCCGCCAGTTTGCCGTCATTCACCGCTTTTTCGCCATCCGGCGTACCGTCGAAGCCTACGACCATGACGTCGGATTTACCGGCGGTTTGCAGCGCACGCAGCGCGCCCAGCGCCATTTCGTCGTTCTGAGCGAAGACAGCCTTCACGTCCGGATGCGCGGTCAGCAGGTTCTGCATCACGTTCAGACCTTTAGTACGGTCGAAGTCGGCAGGCTGGCTTGCCAGCACGTTGAATTTATGTGCCGCGACAGCCTGCTGGAAGCCTTCACCACGCTCGCGCGCGGCAGAAGTCCCGGCGATACCCTGCAGTTCGATGACTTTAGCGCCTTCACCGGCTTTCTTCGCAATATAGTCACCGGCGATTTTACCGCCCAGCACGTTATCAGACGCGATATGGCTCACAACCTCACCTTTAGAGGCCACGCGATCGAGGGTAATCACCGGGATTTTAGCCTGGTTTGCCATCTTGATGGCGTTACCCACCGCGTCGGAGTCCGTCGGGTTGATCAGCAGAATTTTGGTGCCACGAACCGTTAAATCCTGAACGTTAGCCAGCTCTTTCGCCGGGTTGTTCTGTGAGTCCAGAACCACCAGGTTATAGCCCAGTTTGTCCGCTTCTTTCTGCGCGCCGTCCTTCAGGGAGACAAAGAACGGGTTATTCAGGGTAGAGATAACCAGTGCAATGGTATCTTTCGCCATCGCGTTCGCACTGACGGTGGCGCTCAGCGCAACCGCGGAAACCAGGGTAGCCAGTTTTTTCATGTTCATATCTAAGATGTCCTGTAGTGTCGTTTGTTACTGCTTTTTGTTGTCCACCAGCACCGCCAGCAAAATGACGACTGCTTTAACGATCATCTGGTAATAAGAAGAAACGCCTAACAAGTTCAAACCGTTGTTCAAGAACCCAAGAATCAGCGCACCGATAAGCGTGCCGACGATACGACCCTTACCGCCTGCCAGGCTGGTACCGCCCAGTACTACCGCCGCGATAGCATCCAGCTCATAGCCGGTACCCGCAGTCGGTTGTGCCGAGGAGAGGCGCGCCACTTCAATAATACCCGCCAGCGCCGACAGTAACCCGCACAAAGAGTAGACGATAATTTTGACTTTATTGACGCTAATACCGGAAAGACGCGTTGCCGCTTCATTACCGCCCAGCGCATAGATATAACGACCCAGACGCGTGTGGTGCAGCATGTACCACGCCGCGAGGAAGACAATCGCCATGATCCACACCGGCGTTGGGATACCCAGCGGGCGGCCAATACCGAACCAGCCAAACACGTCGGCGTTGTCGGTAAAGCCGGTATTGACCGGACTACCGTTGGTGTAGACCATGGTCACACCGCGCAGCAGCAGCATCATCACCAGCGTAGCGATAAACGCCTGCACCCGCCCTTTAGCAACAATCACGCCGGTAACGGCCCCAATTGCGGCACCTAATGCGAGTGCGGCAGCAACCGCCACCAGCGCATTAACTTCGATGCCCACAATCGAGGCGGCGACCGCGCCGGTCAACGCCAGCAGGGAACCGACGGACAGGTCGATCCCCGACGTTAAAATGACCAGCGTCATCCCAACCGCCATGATCGCATTCACGGAGGTTTGCTGCAGGATGTTGAACAGGTTATTGACGGTAAAAAAGTTGGGGCTCATGGTCGAGACAATCGCTATCAGCACCAGCAGAGCTATCAGCGATTTTTGCTCCAGCAGCCATGCTTTAGTGAAATAGCGGCGACCCGCCACAGACTGGGTTGTCATCTTTTTTACTCCTGGTTCACGCGGTTAAGCTTGCCCACAGCGGCAGCCATTAATACTTCCTGGGTGGCCTGCTCGCGTGAAAACTCACCGCCGAGATGCCCTTCATGCATCACAATAATGCGATCGCTCATCCCCAATACTTCCGGCATCTCCGAGGAGACCAGAATGATGCTCAGGCCGTCGGCCTTGAACTGGTTGATCAGCTGATAAATTTCTTTCTTCGCCCCCACGTCGACGCCGCGCGTCGGCTCATCAAGGATCAGTACCTTCGGGCGAGTCATCAGGCCGCGCGCAATGGCGACTTTTTGCTGATTACCACCGGAGAGCAGACCGATCGCTTGCTCCATAGACGGCGTTTTGACGTTAAACAGACGGATAAAATCGCTCACCGCCTGCTGTTCGTCTTTATGCTTCAAACTACCGCCAGCACGGCTGAAATAGCGCAGCGCCGTCAACGACATGTTCTCTTTCACCGACATGCCCAGCACCAGGCCATCACGCTTACGGTCTTCGGAAATATAGACAATGCCGTTCGCCAGACCATCCTGCGGTGAACGCGTCACCACTTCATGGCCGTCTAGCGTCACGTAGCCGCTGGTTCGCGGCAGCGCACCGTACAGCACTTTCATTAATTCGGTGCGCCCGGCGCCCATCAGCCCCGCCACACCAAGAATTTCACCTTTGCGCAGGGTAAAGGAGACGCTGTTCACGCCTGGCCCGCACAATGCGTCCACCTTCAGGCGGATCTCACCCGGCTCTTTATCCAGATGCGGGTACTGATCTTCGAGTTTGCGGCCGACCATCATCTCAATCAGCAGATCTTCATTCAGGCTGGCGACTTCGCGTTCGGCAATAAACTGCCCGTCGCGGAAGACGGTCACGTCGTCGCAGATCTCGAAGATCTCTTTCATACGGTGGGAAATATAGACAATGCCGCGCCCCTGTGATTTCAGCTCGCGGATGACGCGGAACAGGGATTCGGTTTCCGTATCGGTCAGGGCATCGGTCGGTTCGTCCATAATGATGACCTTTGACTCAAAGCTCAGCACCTTGGCAATTTCCACCATCTGCTGATCGCCGATAGAGAGGTCACCCACCAGACGGTCGCTCTTAAAGCGCAGATTGAGTTTAGCCAGCAGGATATCGGCCTCGGCGTACATCTTCTTCCAGTCGATTTTGCCAAAGCGATTCACAAACTCACGGCCAAGGAAAATGTTCTCGGCAATCGTCAGCTGTGGAATCAGGTTCAGCTCCTGGTGGATGATGCCGATACCGGCTTCCTGCGAGGATTTTGGGCCGTTAAAGGTGGTCTCTTTACCCAGCCATAACAAAGAGCCAGCGTCGCGGGTGTAGATCCCGGTCAGCACCTTCATCATGGTGGATTTGCCCGCGCCGTTTTCGCCCACCAGCGCCATCACGCGGCCAGCGTAGACGTTCAGCGCGGCGCCAGCTAGCGCCTTCACGCCCGGGAACGATTTATCGATCCCTTTCAGTTGTAAGAGTGCGTCCATGATGGCCTCAGAAGGTGACGCCAGCACAGAGAATGATATTCGCATACGGGGAACATTCCCCGCTGCGAATCACCGCCTGACTGTCTGCGGTTTGTTGTTTGAACTGCTCATGTGAGACGTAACGAACGTCAATGCTATTTCCCTGGTGTTGCTGCAGCTGCTCAAGGTGTTTGAGCAACGTTTCGTGAAGCTGCGGATTATGGTGTTGAATTTCCGCGGCGAGAATGGCGGCCTCGACCTGCATCTCTTGCGTCACCACGCCCAACACCTGCATGAAGGTGGGAACGCCCTGGGTTAGCGCCATATCAATGCGCGCCGTGCTACGAGGGATGGGTAAACCCGCATCGCATACCACCAGCGTATCGGTATGGCCCAAACGGGAAATAACCGACGAGATTTCAGAGTTGAGTACCGTGCCTTTCTTCATTTTGTTTTCTTGCTCCACTAGCGAAACGTTTCGCTGTCATAAGTGTAGTCTGAAGAACGCGCAGAAAACCATCACCAGGTTATAGAAATGTGATCGCCATCGAAACGTTTCGCGAACAGAGAAAAGGGGATAAAAAAACGCCCTCCGTCAAAATGAGGGAGGGCGTTGATGACGTTAGATTTCGACCTGGGTGCCCAGCTCGATAACGCGGTTTGGCGGGATCTCGAACTGGTCCGGCGCGCGCAGCGCGTTACGCTGCAGCAGCAGATACAGCTTGCCGCGCAGGCGTAGATACCATGGCCGTTTGCCGACGATCAGCGACTCATGCGACATAAAGAACGACGTCTCCATCATCCGGCAGCTTAAGCCTTCCAGACCGCAGCGGTGGAACACCTCTTCCACGTTCGGGGTTTCACGCCAACCGTAGCTGGCCACCACGCGCCAGAAGGTTGGCGACAGCTGCTCAATCTGCACGCGACGCACATTATGCACGTACGGCGCATCTTCGGTACGCAGCGTCAGCAGAATGACGCGCTCATGCAGCACCTTGTTGTGCTTGAGGTTATGCAGCATGGCAAACGGAATGACGTTCAGCGCGCGCGACATATAGACCGCGGTGCCCGGCACGCGGACCGGCGGCGATTTCTCCAGCGAGGCGATCATCGCTTCCAGAGAGTTACCGTGTTCATGCATCCGGCGCAGCAGGCGGAAACGCTCGCTTTTCCAGGTGGTCATGATGGTGAGCATGATCAGCGCCAGCGTCAGCGGCAGCCAACCACCGGAGACAATCTTATCCAGGTTTGCCGAGAACAGCGGAATGTCGATGCACATAAACGCCACAAACAGCAGCGCAACCAGGAACTTATTCCAGTGCCAGTTTTTACGCGCCACCGTGGTGAACAGAATGGTCGTCAGGACCATCGTCCCGGTAACCGCAATCCCGTATGCCGCCGCCAGATTTGAGGAGTGCTCGAAGCTGACAATCACAATAACCACGGAGATATACAGCAGCCAGTTGATGAACGGGATATAGATCTGCCCCGATTCCATCTCTGAGGTATGAATAATGCGCATCGGCGACAGATACCCCAGACGCACGGCCTGGCGCGTCAGCGAGAAGACGCCGGAGATCACCGCCTGAGAGGCGATAACCGTCGCCAGGGCAGCGATAATCAGCATCGGAATCAACGCCCATTCGGGCGCCAGCAGGAAGAACGGGTTCTTAATCGCTTCCGGATGCTTGAGCAGCAACGCGCCCTGACCAAAGTAGTTCAGCACCAGTGACGGCAGCACCACCGAGAACCAGGCCAGGCGAATCGGCAGTTTCCCGAAGTGCCCCATGTCGGCATACAACGCTTCCACTCCGGTAATCGACAGCACCACCGCGCCCAATGCAATAAAGGAGACGGTTTTGTATTGCAGGAAGAAATTCACCGCCCAATAAGGGTTCAACGCCTGCAACACTTCCGGGTTAGCGATAATGCTGCGCGCGCCGAGGCCTGCCAGCAGCAGGAACCAGATGAGCATAATCGGCGCAAACAGTTTACCGACCATGCTGGTACCGTGCTTCTGAATCGCAAACAGCAGCGTCAAAACAATAATGGAGATGGGAACCACCCAGGTATCAAGCTGGGGGGCGATGATTTCCAGACCTTCTATCGCCGACATCACCGAAATCGCCGGCGTGATGACCACTTCACCATAGAAGAAGCTGCCGCCAATCAGCCCGAGAATCACCAGTACAGAAGTCATGCGCGCGGACGTATTACGCCCCGCCAGAGACATCAGCGTCAGTATCCCCCCTTCGCCGGCGTTGTCCGCCCGCATCACGAAGGTGATGTATTTGAGAGATACCGTTAACAGCAATAGCCAGAAGATTAATGACAGAAAGCCAAAAACCGCGTCACGTTCAACGCCAAAACCGAACTGGCCAGATAAACATTCACGAAGCGTATAAAGAGGGCTGGTACCAATATCGCCGTATACCACGCCAATTGCAGCGAGTGTAATCGCTGATAAAGATTGTTTATTATCAGTGCTCATAGACTAGTCTTTCGTTTATGAAACAAATGTGTGCCTAGTCCCTTGGCCCACGAAAAGCGCACAGTATGCACGATTAGCGTCAAAATCGTACCCCTTAATCACGTCATATTAACCTGCCTCAAGAAATTGCGAGGTACTATTCAGGCTATTCACCTAAAGACTTAAACGTCTATACTCAGCCAGTTAGCTGATTAAACGGCGAAAGGACGCAAGTTAATTATGGCCCAACCACATTTATTAGCAGAAAGAATTTCGCGGCTGAGCAGCGCGCTGGAGAAAGGGCTATTTGAACGTAGTCACGCTATTCGCCTCTGCCTGCTGGCAGCCCTGAGCGGCGAAAGCGTCTTTTTACTTGGTCCACCGGGGATCGCGAAAAGCCTGATTGCCCGCCGCCTGAAGTTCGCCTTCCAGCACGCCCGCGCGTTCGAATATCTGATGACCCGTTTCTCTACGCCGGAAGAGGTCTTTGGGCCGCTCTCTATTCAGGCGTTAAAAGATGAAGGCCGCTATGAGCGTCTGACTGCCGGCTATCTGCCAGAGGCTGAGATCGTCTTCCTTGATGAAATCTGGAAAGCGGGCCCGGCCATCCTGAACACCTTGCTGACCGCCATCAACGAACGTCACTTCCGTAACGGCGCCAGCGTGGAAAAGATTCCCATGCGCCTGCTGGTCACCGCCTCGAATGAATTGCCGGAAGCCGAAAGCAGTCTCGAAGCATTGTACGACCGCATGCTGATTCGCCTGTGGCTCGATAAAGTGCAGGATAAGGGCAATTTCCGCTCGATGCTGATTAGCCAGCAGGATGAAAACGACAACCCGATTCCGGCCAATCTGCAGGTTACCGACGAAGAGTACTTCCAGTGGCAGAAAGATATCGGCAACGTGAAGCTGCCGGATGCGGTGTTCGAGCTGATTTTTACCCTGCGCCAACAGCTGGATAATCTACCAAACGCGCCTTACGTTTCCGATCGTCGCTGGAAAAAGGCGATCCGTCTGCTGCAAGCCTGCGCTTTCTTCAGCGGCCGCGACACGATCGCGCCTATCGATCTGATCCTGCTAAAAGAGTGCCTGTGGCACGATGCGGAAAGCCGAAATCTTCTGCAACAACAAATAGATATTTTGATGACCGGGCATGCATGGCAGCAGCAGGCCATGCTCAACAAGCTGGGCGCCATCACCCAGCAGCGCCTGCAAATTCAGCAGCAACAAAGCGACAAAACCGCGCTGAAAGTCACCCGTCTGGGCGGCATGTTTAGCCGCAAACCGCATTATGAGCTGCCGCCGGAGATTCAAACGCCAACGGTGACCCTGCTGCTCCAGCAGCCGCTCAAGCTGCACGATATTGAGGTCATTCACATTACCTTCGAGCGCCAGGCGCTGGAAAACTGGCTGGAGAAGGGCGGCGAGATTCGCGGTAAGCTCAACGGTATCGGTTTTGCGCTGACGTTAAATATGGAAGTGGATGCCGCACAGCATCTGGTCGTGCGCGACATCAGCCTTCAGGGTACCCGTCTGTCCCTGCCGGGTTCGGGCTCCGCAGAAAGTATGCCGACCGAGATCCGCCAGCAGCTGCTCGCCTTAGATGAAGAGTGGCACCAGCAGCATAACCGCTTTAGCGAGCAGCAAAAATGTCTGTTCATTCATGACGAATGGCTGGGGCGTATCGAAGCCAGCCTTCAGGACGTGGCCGCGCAAATTAAGCAGGCGCAGAGTTAATGCTGACCATCGATACGCTCAACGTCATGCTGGCGGTCGGCGAAGAGGGGATGATCGAAGAGATGATCATCGCCCTGCTGGCATCCCCGCAGTTGGCCGTGTTCTTTGAAAAATTTCCACGCCTGAAAAGCGCCATTACCGACGATCTTCCCCGCTGGCGCGAAACCTTCAGAAACCGACTCAAAGGCGCCCCGGTGCCACACGAACTGGAAGAGGAGGTCATCTGCTATCAGCAGAGCCAGATACTCTCCACCAGCCAGTTTATCGTTCAACTGCCGCAGATTCTGGCGCTACTCACTCGCGTCCAGTCGCCTTTTGCCGCTCAGGCTCAGCAGCTGGCGGCAAATAACGCCACTTTTACCCCTGCGCTACACACCCTTTTCCTGCAACGCTGGCGCTTAAGCCTGGTGGTTCAGGTCACCTCCCTCAATCAGCAGCTGCTGGAAGAAGAGCGTGAACAGTTATTGAGCGAAGTACAGGAACGGATGACGCTAAGCGGCCAGTTGGATCCGGTGCTGGTGGAAAACGATAGCGCCGGTGGGCGACTGTGGGATATGAGCGCCGGACAACTTAAGCGCGGCGACTATCAGCTAATTGTGAAATACGGTGAGTTTCTCAGCCAGCAGCCGGAGCTGCTGCGCCTGGCCGAGCAGTTGGGCCGTTCGCGAGAGGCCAAATCAGTGCCGAAGAAAGATTCCCCCATGGAGACTTTCCGTTCGCTGGTGCGCGAGCCCTCCACCGTGCCCGAGCAGGTTGATGGCATCCAGCAAAGCGACGATATTCTGCGTTTATTGCCGCCGGAGCTGGCAACGCTTGGCATCACCGAGCTGGAATATGAGTTTTACCGGCGGCTGGTGGAGAAACAGCTGTTAACCTACCGTCTACACGGCGACGCCTGGCGCGAGAAGGTGACCGAGCGTCCAGTCGTACATCAGGACGTTGATGAACAGCCGCGCGGGCCGTTTATTGTCTGCGTGGATACGTCCGGCTCGATGGGCGGCTTCAACGAGCAGTGCGCCAAAGCGTTCTGCCTCGCGCTGATGCGCGTGGCGCTGGCGGATAACCGTCGCTGCTACATTATGCTGTTCTCCAGCGAAGTGGTGCGCTACGAGTTAACCGGGCGTCAGGGGCTGGAGCAGGCGATCCGCTTTTTAAGCCAGCGCTTTCGCGGCGGTACCGATATGGCCAGCTGCTTCCGCGCCATTATCGAGCATCTGCAAAACCCGCAGTGGCAGGATGCCGACGCGGTGGTGATTTCCGATTTTATCGCCCAGCGGCTACCGGATGAAGTGGTCAAAAAGGTGGGGGATCTTCAGCATAAACATCAGCATCGTTTTCACGCGGTGGCGATGTCCGCTCATGGCAAACCCGGGATCATGCGCATTTTCGATCATATCTGGCGCTTTGATACCGGGTTAAGAAGCCGCCTGCTGAGGCGCTGGCGGCGTTAGATTGGGTTACAGCAGAGCGGAGACGCTTTCACGTACCTGAGACGGCCATACGCCGCACTGCACCTGGCCGATATGGGGCAGTTGCAGCAACAGCATCGTCAGACGAGACTGACCAATACCGCCGCCGATAGTCTGCGGCATTTCACCACGCAGCAGCGCCTGGTGCCACTCCAGCTGTAAACGATCTTCGTCGCCGGTGATCTGCAGCTGATGTTTCAGCGCTTTCGCATCCACGCGGATCCCCATAGAAGAGAGTTCAAACGCGTCTTCCAGCACCGGGTTCCACACCAGAATATCGCCGTTCAACCCCGTCAGGCCGGAGGCGGTCTGGGTGCTCCAGTCGTCATAGTCCGGTGCACGTACATCGTGGCGCTGACCATCGGACAATTTACCGCCGATACCAATCAGGAACACCGCGCCCAGTTCTTTGGCGATGGCGCGCTCACGGCCTTTTGCATCAAGGCCCGGATAGCGACTCAGCAGCGTTTCACTGTGCACAAAGTGAATTTGTTCTGGCAGGAACGGTGTCAGCCCAAACTCTTTGCTTACAGCAGCTTCGGTTTCTTTAATGCCCGCCCAAATCGCCTTTACGGTACTTTCCAGCGTGCCGGCGTGGCGTTCGTCATCCCCCATCACACGTTCCCAGTCCCACTGGTCAACGTAAACGGAGTGAATCGGAGAGAGTCGGTCTTCATCGGGGCGAAGGGCCTTCATATGCGTGTACAGCCCTTCGCCCGCGCTGAAGTCGTGTTGTCCCAGGGTTTGACGCTTCCACTTCGCAAGGGAATGAACCACTTCGAACTGGGCATCTGGCAGTGTTTTCACTTTCACCTGAACCGCCTTCTCGCAACCAGACAGGTTGTCCTGTGTCCCATCCCCCACGCGGCTTAAGATCGGCGCCTGGACTTCTACGAGCCCTAGCTTCTCTTCCAGCTGACGGGAAAAATAGGATTTAACGAAACTGATCTGGCGTTGTTTTGCGATGTATGCGGTTTTCATTATTTTTACTCCTGCGTCCTGTTGCAATTGATTAAGCAACAAAACAGGCCCGCAATTCAATAATCAAACAACAAAAAGCCTTATCGACTTTTGATTCATTAAAAATAAAGGCTAAAATAGAGGTAATCATCAATCTTCATAAGAAAAACCTATGGAAAATTATCAGATCGACAATCTGGACCGCGGCATTCTTGAGGCCCTGATGGCCAACGCCCGTACCGCCTACGCGGAACTGGCTAAGCAGTTCGCCGTCAGCCCGGGCACCATCCACGTTCGCGTAGAGAAGATGAAACAGGCCGGGATCATTACCGGCGCGCACGTCGACGTCAGCCCCAAACAATTAGGTTATGACGTGGGCTGCTTTATCGGCATTATTCTCAAGAGCGCGAAAGACTATCCGTCGGCGCTGGCACGGCTGGAAAGCCTGGATGAAGTGACCGAGGCGTACTACACCACCGGGCACTACAGCATCTTTATTAAGGTAATGTGCAAATCGATCGACGCCCTCCAACAGGTACTTATCAACAAGATCCAAACAATTGATGAAATTCAGTCCACCGAAACGCTGATCGTCCTGCAGAACCCGATCATGCGTACCATCAAGCCGTGATCGCTTTTTTTAATCCCACATTTTTCCACAGGTAGATCCCAGCTCGCTCACAGCGTACAATGCGCCTTCTTTATAAAGGTGGGCGAGCATGGCAGACATCACTCTAATCAGCGGCAGCACGCTTGGCAGTGCTGAATATGTTGCGGAACATCTGGCGGAAAAGCTGGACGACGCTGGTTTTTCCAGCGAAATGCTGCATGGCCCGATGCTGGATGAGGTTCCTGCTGAGGGGATCTGGCTGGTGATCAGCTCTACACACGGTGCAGGCGACATTCCTGACAACCTGCTTCCTTTATATGAAACATTATGCGAGCAGAAACCGGATCTCTCCCGCGTTCGCTTCGGTGCCGTTGGTATCGGTAGCCGTGAATACGACACATTTTGCGGCGCTATCGACAAACTGGAAGCTGAACTGAAGGCTTGTGGCGCAAAACAGGTTGGCGAAACGCTGCGGATCAACGTCCTTGAACATGAGATTCCGGAAGATCCGGCTGAAATTTGGCTGGGATCATGGCATCCATTGCTCAGAGATTTGTAAAGATCGTACTTTTTTATGTGGATAACTCTGGTTAAAAGCTTGGATCAACCGGTAGTTATCCAAAGAATAACCGTTGGCTAGTTTTTGAGTTGTGTATAACCCTTCACTTTGATCCCAGCTTATACGGACCAGGATCACCGATCATTCACAGATAATGATCCGTCTTAAACGGTTGATCTTAATGCCCGGATCGTACTTATCCACAAAGGTTGGCGATCCTAATAAGAGATCACAATAGAACAGATC
>NZ_JANEWH010000108.1:0-15806 GCF_028069715.1 Kluyvera sp. Awk 3
GTACAATACAGTCTGAATTGTACAGATTATCCCCAAGGCTGAATTTTCCCGCGATCAAATAATAAAACACCTTTTCGTTCCAGCTGATCACCGCATCCTTACCCACGACGATTTTGCCTCGTTGATACATCCTGGTGAATTTTTTGTATATACTGCCTGCAGTACAAAAACAGGGTTTGCATGCCTCAACGCGTTATAAGCTTGAGCATATCCTCATTCAGATGCCGTTATGATGGGTTACACACGCCAATGAGTCAGTCCGACAAGATGAGCCCGACGAAATTCTCCCTGCTTCCAGGGAGCATCACGCGTTTCTTCCTTCTTATGATCATTGTCCTGCTGGTGACGATGGGCGTGATGATTCAGAGCGCAGTTAACGCATGGCTGAAAGACAAGAGCTACCAGATTGTCGATATGACACATGCCGTACATAAGCGCATTGATACCTGGCGCTACACCACCTGGCAAATCTACGACAACATTGCCGCTTCCAGTACCAACGCCGCTCCCGGCGACGGCCTTCAGGAAACTCGGCTGAAGCAGGACGTCTATTATCTGGAAAAACCACGGCGTAAAACCGAAGCGCTGATTTTCGGTTCTCACGACAGCGCGACGCTCGACATTACCCAGCGAATGTCGACTTATCTCGATACCCTATGGGGCGCAGAAAATGTGCCGTGGTCGATGTACTACCTTAACGGTCAGGACAACAGCCTGATCCTTATCTCTACGCTACCGCTCAAAGATCTCTCTTCTGGCTTTAAAGAATCGACGGTGGGCAGCATTGTTGACTCGCGTCGCGCCGAGATGCTCCAGCAAGCCAACACGCTGGATGAACGTGAAACCTTCTCATCATTACGCCGCCTGGCCTGGCAGAACGGACGCTACTTTACGCTGCGTACCACCTTTAATCAGCCGGGGCACCTGGCGACCGTCGTGGCGTTCGATTTGCCGATCAACGACCTGGTTCCGCCGACCATGTCGCTGGACAGCTTCCGTCTGGAGCCCGATCCGGCGCAGAATGCCCAGCGCAGCCAGGAGAAAGATCCGGGCGACAGCGTTGCCATCAACTTTAATAGCTCACGCATTGAGATTACCTCGGCGCTGAACACCACCGGTATGCGCCTGGTGTGGCAGGTGCCGTTTGGCACCCTGTTGCTGGATACCTTCCAGAACATCATGCTACCGCTGCTGCTGAACATTGGCCTGCTGGCGCTGGCGCTGTTTGGCTACTCCACCTTCCGTAATCTGCCTACGTGTGGCAGCACCAGCAGCAGCGTGTCTTCAAGCGGCACCAATAATGAGCTGCGCGTGCTCCGAGCAATTAATGAAGAAATTGTCTCTTTATTACCGCTGGGGTTGCTGGTACACGACCAGGAATCGAACCGCACGGTCATCAGCAATAAAATTGCCGACCATCTGCTGCCGCACCTCAACCTGCAGAACATCACCAGCATGGCGGATCAGCATCAGGGGGTGATTCAGGCCACCATCAATAACGAACTGTATGAGATTCGCCAGTTCCGCAGTCAGGTATCGCCGCGTACACAGATTTTCATCATCCGCGATCAGGACCGTGAAGTGCTGGTGAACAAGAAACTCAAACAGGCGCAAAGACTGTACGAGAAAAACCAGCAGGGCCGCGCCGCGTTTATGCAGAACATCAGCGACACGCTGAAACAACCGATCAAGGCATTAGCAAACGAAGCCAGCCACATCGATACCCCGGACAGCCAGCGACTGGCAAACCACGCCGATCTGCTGGTACGGCTGGTGGACGAAATTCAGCTGGCGAATATGCTGGAAAATGACAGCTGGAAAGGCTCCTCCACGCAATTCTCGCTTCAAGAGCTGATCGATGAAGTGGTGCCGGAGGTATTGCCATCGATCAAACGTAAAGGGCTGCAGCTGTTAATCAACAACCAGGTCCCGGCCAAAGAGCAGCGCCACGGCGACCGCGACGCGCTACGCCGGATCCTGCTGCTGTTGATTCAGTATGCAGTCACCACTACCCAGATAGGCAAAATTACCCTTGAGATCAGCGCTGAGGAGTCGGCGGAAGAGCGCTTAACCTTCCGCATTCTCGACACCGGTAGCGGCGTATCGCATGGCGAAATCGACAATCTGCACTTCCCGTATCTTAACGACACCCAGTCGGATCGCTACGGTAAGGCCAATGCCCTCACCTTCTGGCTGTGCGATCAGCTGGCGCGTAAGCTTGGCGGTCATCTGAATATTAAGGCGCGAGAATCGCTGGGGACCCGCTATACGCTACACGTGAAAATGCCGGTGCGCGAAGAAGACGCAGAGGTGGAAGAACTGCTGCTTGATGACGTGGTCGCCATGGTGGATATCACCTCTAACGAAATCCGCAATATTGTCACGCGTCAGCTGGAAAGCTGGGGGGCAACCTGCATCAGCCCGGATGAGCGCGCAACAAGTCAAGAATTTGATCTGTTTTTAACTGATAATCCGTCTAATCTTACTGCTTCCGGATTGCTTTTAAGCGATGATGAGGCTGGAGTACGCCAAATTGGCCCTGGTCAACTGCGCGTCAACTTTAACATGAGTAACGCTATGCAGGATGCCGTGCTCCAGCTGATTGAAGAGCAGCTGGCGCAGGAAGAAGTCTCGGAATCACCATTGGGTGGTGATGAAAACGCCGAGCTTCAGGCCAGCGGCTATTATGCGCTGTTTGTTGATACGGTTCCGGAAGATGTTAGCAGGCTGTATACTGAATCCGCAGCAAAGGACTTTGCCGCACTGGCACAGACAGCTCACCGCCTTAAGGGTGTGTTTGCCATGCTAAATCTGGTACCTGGCAAGCAGTTATGTGAAACGCTTGAACATCTTATTCGTGAGAAAGATGCATCCAGCATAGAAAAATACATCAGCGACATTGACGCCTACGTCAAGAGCTTGCTGTAGCAAGGTAGCCTTTACATGAACAATATGAACGTAATTATTGCCGATGACCATCCGATTGTGCTGTTCGGGATTCGTAAATCCCTGGAACAGATTGAATGGGTAAACGTTGTAGGCGAATTTGAAGACTCCACCGCGCTAATTAACAACTTACCAAAACTTGATGCCCACGTGCTGATCACCGACCTCTCCATGCCTGGAGACAAGTACGGCGATGGCATTACGCTGATTAAGTACATCAAGCGCCATTTCCCTGGACTGGCGATTATCGTACTGACCATGAACAACAACCCGGCCATTCTGAGCGCCGTGCTGGATCTGGATATCGAAGGGATTGTGCTGAAGCAAGGCGCCCCGACGGATCTGCCAAAAGCGCTGGCAGCCCTGCAGAAAGGGAAGAAATTTACCCCGGAAAGCGTTTCTCGTCTGCTGGAGAAAATCAGCGCTGGCGGCTACGGCGACAAACGCCTGTCGCCGAAAGAGAGTGAAGTTCTGCGTCTGTTCGCCGAAGGTTTCCTGGTGACCGAAATTGCCAAGAAGCTGAACCGCAGCATTAAAACCATCAGTAGCCAGAAAAAATCGGCAATGATGAAGCTGGGCGTGGAAAACGACATCGCGCTGCTGAACTACCTCTCCTCCGTGACGCTGTCGCCGTCAGACAAAGACTAAACCTTGTTGCCTGTCGGGCCTGCTTTCCGTAGGCCCGATAAGCGCAGCGCCATCGGGCAACCTCGCACAAATTGCCGGATAGCGGCGTTGCCTTATCCGGCCTACCAACAAAATCCCTTACTCTCGCGCTTTACGCACTCTTGCGGCATACACCGTCAGCGTTTGTTTCAACACGTCCAACGTTACCGGCTTCGACAGGCAGCTATCCATACCCGACTCCAGGCAACGCTGCTTCTCTTCTGCCAGCGCGTTTGCCGTCACGCCGACAACCGGTAGCGTCAGCCCCAGTTGGCGAATGCGCTGCGTCAGACGATAACCGTCCATATTCGGCATGTTCACGTCGCTCAGCACAATATCGATATGGTTCTTACTCAGCACGTTCAGCGCGTCAACGCCATCGTTGGCGGTCTTGCACTGATAACCTAACGATCCCAGCTGATCGGCCAACAGACGACGGTTAATCGGATGATCGTCGACCACCAGGATCATCATATCGTCGTTGCTGTCCTCCGGAGCTTCCGGCGTCGATTGCAGTTCTTCCACGCCGCCTGTCGCCACCTTAACCCGATAAATGCGCCCCAGCAGGCTCATCAATTCATGTGGTGAAACGATGCTGTGCACCCATTGTCCCGGCGCGAACTCCTGCGGAATGCCGATATGTCGACGGCAGAAGACCACCGCCGCTCTGCCTGCCCACGGCTGTGAGAGCTCATCATCGGTGATTAACACATCATCCGGCGCTGGCGTTTCGCCGTCATAAATCCGCACGTCCATGCCGTGGAAAGCGAGCAGCGACTGAATAAAATCAGCCAGCGAAGCGTTACGCACCGCCAGCCAGCAGCGAATCTTCGCCAGACCGTCAATCTCCAGCGGCGTGGCGTCCTGCTCGCCGTACAGCGGAATACGCAGCGTAAACTGGCTGCCCATGCCCGGTTCGGTATCGACGGCAATATCGCCGTCCATCATATTGACCAGCTTTTCACAAATTGCCAGCCCCAGCCCGGTTCCCTGGAAATTACGCTGCACGCCTGTCCCCACCTGGAAGAACGGGTCAAACAACCGCACCACCTCTTTGGCCGGGATCCCAACACCGGTATCGCGGATACTGATGCTCAGATAGTACCCTTCCCGCTTGAGATGCAGCACGATGCAGCCGATATCGGTGAACTTAATGGCGTTGCTCAGCAGGTTGGAAATCACCTGCTGAAGGCGCATTGGGTCGCCCATCAGCTTCGTCGGTACATCCGGCTCGATAAAGCAGTACATTCCCAGCTGTTTTCTGACCACCAGCGGCAGATAGTTGGCGGTGATGTGGTTCATCACCTCCTTCGGTGAGAATTCGCGCGGCTCAATTTTTAGCTGCTCGGACTCAATTTTCGAGAAGTCGAGAATATCGCTGATGATTTTCAGCAGCAGCCCGGAAGAGTTATTCATCGCCGTCACCAGGCGGTCAACGCCCTTCGGCAGCTCTTTGGTTTGCAACAGGTCCAGGTTACCGATAATCCCGTACAGCGGCGTACGCAGCTCATGGCTGACGGTGGCCAGGAACATCGATTTCGACTGGCTGGCCTGTTCAGCCGCCTGTGCCATCTCCTGTAGCGACTCTTCCATTTTGACGCGCGAACTGACGTCCACCAGCACGCAGATCGCCACGTTTTCGTTGCGATAGCGCGAATGCACGAAGCTGATTTGCAGGTTGGTATTGTTGCTGGTCAGCACGTCGACGAAGTTCACCTGCTGGCCGCAGATTATCTGCGTCAGCCTCTGGCGGTCTTCGTGGGTCAGCATATTGAGATAATTGTGCGCCAGCTCGTTACTCAGGATATTGGTTCCGTCCTGGGTACGCAGAATACAGATCCCTACCGGCGCCGAAGCGACGATTTTACGGTTGAACTGCTCGTGCTCTTCCAGACGTAATGCGTCAGATTCAGCGGGTAAGAAAATTCGCCGCTCGTACATCCGCGCCATGGTAAACAGCGCGATACCGGTGAGCAGGTTCAACAGCAGTGCATTAAGCACCAGAATACGAATACGCTCCAGGACAGCGTCCAGCGGTACTGAATAGACAATGCTCAATGACGAAGGTGCCAGCGTTTTCTTCAGCACCAGCTCACGATATCCGGCGGTGTAGCCAAACCACAGCCGTTCCTGCATCCCGCGCGTGCTGATACGCAGACGTGTATCCGGCCCGGCCAGCGAGATCAGCGTATTGCCATTATCATCAAGAATCGACACGCCCATGGGCATGCTGCCCGGAGTAAAGAAGTTTTCTGCGCGGATGGTTTGCTCCACGCCCAGCAGTGCCTGCAGGCGGTTAGCCAGATAAACCGGCGTCAACGCATAGAAGTAACCAACGCTATGGCGCGGCCCCTGTCCGACCCAGAACAGATTGCCGCCGCGATCGTCCTGCGGCGCGTTGCGGTAGTCCATAATGCGCTGGTGCAGCTCTTTCAGCGCTTCGGTACGCTCAACCGGCATTTCGCGCAGGCCAAAGTTGGCCATACAGAGATTGTCGCTGCCGATCAGAAAGACACGATTAAGGTCATAAGCCGCCGAGAAATTTTCACGCCAGTAGCGCAGGAACCAGGCAAGCGACTCCAGCGGCCCACGCCAGGTGGTATCGAGCGCGCCGCAGTCGGAGTCAGAGAATAGCGGCTCAAAATCCGGCACGTCAGAACTGTCTTTTGAGGAAATGGCGGGCAACACGCCGTTGGCGGCGGTTAAGCGGTTTTCCGCAATGTACTTCAGCTCCTTTATCACATCGGAGGTTCGCTGGAAGTAGCGCTGCGCCTGATCGGAATTGAGGTTAAATTCCTGGCGGATTTCAGACTCTTTCTGATGCAGAGCATTCACAATATAGAACACCGACACCAGCGCGATAAGCAGCCAGAGCAGCAGCGCCAAAGCCCGGAACAGGTAGCGTGAGACTTTCAGCGTTGTGCGAAAGGAGACAAGATATTTCAAGTTGACGAAACTCCGCCGTCAATGGCAAACAGGATGTGGTTAAGGTAGCGGTAAAAGACTTTTACCGCAATGTTAATGAAAAAAGGGCCGGTTCTCACCAGCCCTTTCGCAACGTCATATCACGATTACTCGTCTGCGTCGTCCGCAACGTCGTCATCGCTGTCGGTTTCCGGCGCGATTTCATCATCGCCTTCCGCCACGCTACCGTCGATAGCGTCCAGCTCTTCGTCGTCAACCGGCTCGGCCACGCGCTGCAGACCCACCACATTTTCATCTTCCGCCGTACGGATGAGGATCACGCCCTGGGTGTTACGCCCTACCACGCTAACTTCCGATACGCGAGTACGCACCAGGGTGCCCGCATCGGTAATCATCATGATCTGGTCGCAGTCGTCAACCTGTACCGCGCCCACGACGGAGCCGTTACGCTCGGTCACTTTGATAGAGATAACGCCCTGCGTCGCACGCGACTTGGTCGGATACTCTTCAGCAGCGGTACGTTTACCGTAGCCGTTCTGGGTCACGGTCAGGATGGCGCCTTCGCCGCGCGGAATAATCAGCGACACAACGCTGTCTTTTTCCGCCAGCTTAATACCACGTACGCCGGTCGCGGTACGACCCATCGCACGCACGGCATCTTCTTTAAAGCGCACCACTTTACCTGCGGCGGAGAACAGCATGACTTCATCGGTTCCGGAAGTCAGGTCAACGCCAATCAGCTCGTCGCCTTCGTTCAGGTTCACCGCGATAATACCGGCAGAACGCGGACGGCTGAACTCGGTCAGCGCCGTTTTCTTCACGGTACCGCTGGCGGTCGCCATAAAGACGTTCACGCCCTCTTCGTACTCGCGAACCGGCAGGATAGCGGTGATACGTTCGTTCGCTTCCAGCGGCAGCAGGTTGACGATCGGACGGCCACGTGCGCCGCGGCTGGCTTCCGGCAGCTGATAGACCTTCATCCAGTACAGACGTCCACGGCTGGAGAAGCAGAGGATCGTATCGTGGGTGTTGGCCACCAGCAGGCGGTCGATAAAGTCTTCTTCTTTAATACGGGCTGCTGACTTGCCTTTACCGCCACGACGCTGAGCTTCGTAATCGGTAAGCGGCTGATACTTGACGTAACCCTGGTGAGACAGCGTCACGACAACATCTTCCTGGCTGATCAGATCTTCGATATTAATATCGGCGCTGTTGGCGGTGATTTCGGTACGACGCTCGTCACCGAACTGTTCGCGAACCAGCTCCAGCTCTTCGCGGATCACTTCCATCAGACGCTCGGCGCTGCCCAGAATGTGCAGCAGTTCAGCGATCTGTTCCAGCAGCTCTTTGTATTCGTCGAGCAGTTTTTCATGCTCAAGGCCGGTCAGTTTCTGCAGACGCAGATCCAGAATCGCCTGTGCCTGCTGCTCGGTCAGGTAGTATTTACCGTCGCGTACGCCAAACTCAGGTTCCAGCCATTCCGGACGCGCAGCGTCGTCGCCCGCACGTTCCAGCATCGCGGAAACGTTGCCCAGATCCCACGCCTGTGCCACCAGGCCCGCTTTCGCTTCGGCCGGCGTTGGCGCGCGACGGATCAGTTCAATGATCGGGTCGATGTTCGCCAGCGCAACCGCCAGCGCTTCAAGGATGTGCGCACGGTCGCGTGCTTTACGCAGTTCGAAAATGGTACGGCGAGTCACCACTTCACGACGGTGACGCACGAAGGCGGCGATAATATCTTTCAGGTTCATGATCTTCGGCTGACCATGGTGCAGCGCAACCATGTTGATACCGAAGGAGACCTGCAGCTGAGTCTGGGAGTAGAGGTTGTTCAGCACCACTTCCCCGACCGCGTCGCGTTTCACTTCAATCACGATGCGCATACCGTCTTTATCAGACTCGTCACGCAGCGCGCTGATGCCTTCAACGCGTTTATCTTTTACCAGTTCGGCGATTTTCTCGATCAGGCGCGCTTTGTTCACCTGATACGGAATTTCGTGCACGATGATGGTTTCACGACCGTTTTTCGGGTCAACTTCCACTTCCGCGCGCGCGCGAATGTACACTTTGCCGCGACCGGTGCGATAGGCCTCTTCAATTCCGCGACGGCCATTAATAATGGCGGCAGTCGGGAAATCCGGACCCGGGATGTGTTCCATCAGGCCTTCAATAGTGATGTCTTCATTATCGACATAGGCCAGACAGCCGTTGATCACTTCCGTCAGGTTGTGCGGCGGAATGTTGGTCGCCATACCTACGGCGATACCGGACGAACCGTTAACCAGCAGGTTAGGAATTTTGGTCGGCATGACGTCCGGAATTTTTTCCGTGCCGTCATAGTTGTCCACGAAATCCACCGTCTCTTTTTCGAGATCGGCCATCAGTTCGTGAGCAATTTTCGCCAGACGGATTTCCGTATAACGCATTGCCGCGGCGGAGTCGCCGTCGATTGAACCGAAGTTCCCCTGGCCATCCACCAGCATGTAGCGCAGCGAGAACGGCTGGGCCATACGAACGATGGTGTCATATACCGCGGAGTCGCCGTGCGGGTGGTATTTACCGATCACGTCACCAACGACACGGGCTGATTTTTTGTAGGCTTTGTTCCAGTCATTGCCCAATACGTTCATGGCGTAAAGTACGCGACGGTGTACCGGCTTCAGGCCATCTCGGACATCCGGCAGCGCACGGCCAACAATGACCGACATCGCATAATCCAGATAAGAGTTCTTAAGCTCTTCCTCAATGTTGACCGGTGTAATTTCTCTCGCAAGGTCGCTCATCTAACCGCTATCCCTCTACTGTATTCCCGGATTCAAAGGTCGCAAATTATAACACATTAGCGTAAAGACAGGTAAACCCATTAGCACCTGCCAGACGCTTTATTCGCGCGTCGGTGCTGATATACTCGCAGACAATAATGAAATAAGGAGCAGGAACACCCATGAATGCCGAAAAAGCTGCGGTAGCGCATAACGTTGACCACGAAGAGATCGCCAAATTCGAGGCCGTCGCGTCACGCTGGTGGGATCTGGAAGGCGAATTTAAGCCTTTGCACCGCATTAACCCGCTGCGTCTGGGCTATATCGCCGAACGTTCTGGCGGCCTGTTCGGTAAAAAGGTGCTCGATGTTGGCTGCGGCGGCGGCATTCTGGCCGAAAGCATGGCGCGTGAGGGCGCGACGGTCACCGGGTTAGATATGGGCTTTGAGCCGCTGCAGGTCGCGAAACTGCACTCACTGGAAACCGGCATTCCCGTCGAATACGTCCAGGAGACGGTTGAAGAGCACGCTGCAAAGCATGCCGGTCAGTATGATGTGGTGACCTGCATGGAGATGCTCGAACACGTGCCGGATCCGCAGTCGGTGGTGAAAGCCTGCGCGCAGCTGGTAAAACCCGGCGGCCAGGTGTTCTTCTCTACTCTTAACCGTAACGGCAAGTCCTGGCTGATGGCGGTCGTCGGCGCGGAATACATTCTGCGCATGGTGCCGAAGGGGACGCACGATGTGAAGAAATTCATCAAGCCCGCCGAACTGCTGAGCTGGGTTGACCAGACCGTGCTGAAAGAGCGCCATATGATTGGTCTGCACTACAACCCAATCACCAACAGCTTCAAGCTAGCGCCGGGCGTTGACGTTAACTATATGCTGCACACCACGGCAAAAGCCGAATAAGCAGCCAACACGCTTTGTAGGCCGGATAAGACGCGTCAGCGTCGCCATCCGGCAATGATTCCGACAGCAATGCCTGATGGCGCTTCGCTTATCAGGCCTACCAATCATGAGTATTGTCACTACGACTAAATTGCGCTGCATCATTTGCGCAATTTCCCCCTTCGTCGAAGAAATCAGCACTCGATCAAATTTTCATTTTTTTTTGCATATTATTGACATCCCCGCCAGCCCTTATGCGCCGTGGACTTAGCCTTTTTTACGCTTTATCAACCTCAATTTAACGCCAAAATCAACCCTTGTACTCAAAAGAATCCAGACTAGAATACTCACCATATAGCGTTCAATTAATCAACGAACCCCTACATGTAGTATTTATCCACAGGTTTTACGACTACCGGAATTGTGGATAAATCGGGGGATATTTTCCTTTTCACGGACAGGTAAAAATCACATGAATCAGAGTCTGCTGGTGACGAAGCGTGACGGCCGCACAGAGCGCATTAACCTCGACAAAATTCATCGCGTGCTGGATTGGGCGGCGGAAGGGCTGCATAACGTGTCGATCTCTCAGGTCGAACTGCGTTCGCACATCCAGTTCTACGACGGAATTAAAACGTCTGACATTCATGAAACGATTATTAAGGCCGCTGCTGACCTGATCTCTCGCGAAGCGCCGGACTACCAGTACCTGGCCGCGCGTCTGGCGGTGTTCCACCTGCGTAAAAAAGCCTACGGCCAGTTCGAGCCGCCGGCGCTGTTCGACCACGTGAAAAACATGGTTGACCTGGGTAAATACGACAATCATCTGCTGGAAGACTATACGGAAGAAGAGTTCAAGCAGATGGACTCGTTTATCGTTCACGACCGTGACATGACCTTCTCCTACGCTGCCGTTAAGCAGCTGGAAGGCAAATACCTGGTTCAGAACCGCGTCACCGGCGAAATCTACGAGAGCGCGCAGTTCCTCTATATTCTGGTGGCGGCATGCCTGTTCTCTAACTACCCGCGTGAAACCCGTTTGAGCTACGTGAAGCGCTTCTACGATGCGGTTTCCACGTTCAAAATTTCGCTGCCGACGCCGATTATGTCCGGCGTGCGTACCCCAACCCGTCAGTTCAGCTCCTGCGTACTGATCGAGTGCGGCGACAGCCTGGACTCCATCAACGCCACCTCCAGCGCGATTGTGAAATACGTTTCCCAGCGTGCCGGCATCGGTATCAACGCTGGCCGCATTCGTGCGCTGGGTAGCCCGATTCGCGGCGGTGAAGCCTTCCACACCGGCTGCATCCCGTTCTACAAGCACTTCCAGACCGCGGTGAAATCCTGTTCGCAGGGCGGCGTGCGCGGCGGCGCGGCAACCCTCTTCTACCCAATGTGGCATCTGGAAGTGGAAAGCCTGCTGGTGCTGAAAAACAACCGCGGCGTTGAAGGTAACCGCGTGCGTCACATGGACTACGGCGTACAGATCAACAAGCTGATGTACACCCGTCTGCTGAAAGGCGGCGACATCACCCTGTTCAGCCCGTCCGACGTCCCGGGGCTGTACGATGCGTTCTTCGCCGACCAGGACGAATTTGAGCGTCTGTACGTGAAATACGAAAACGACGACAGCATCCGTAAACAGCGCGTGAAAGCGGTCGACCTGTTCTCGCTGATGATGCAGGAACGTGCCTCTACTGGCCGTATCTACATTCAGAACGTTGACCACTGCAACACCCATAGCCCGTTTGACCCGGCCGTTGCGCCAGTGCGCCAGTCTAACCTGTGCCTGGAAATCGCCCTGCCGACCAAACCGCTGGACGACGTTAACGACGAAAACGGCGAAATCGCCCTGTGTACGCTGTCGGCGTTCAACCTGGGCGCCATCGGCAGCCTTGCTGAACTGGAAGAGCTGGCCGTGCTGGCCGTGCGTGCGCTCGATGCCCTGCTGGATTACCAGGACTACCCGATTAAAGCCGCACAGCGCGGTGCGATGGGTCGTCGTACGCTGGGTATCGGCGTTATCAACTTCGCCTACTGGCTGGCCAAAAATGGTAAGCGCTACTCCGACGGCAGCGCCAACAACCTGACCCACCAGACTTTCGAAGCCATTCAGTACTACCTGCTGAAGGCCTCTAACGAGCTGGCGAAAGAGCAAGGCGCGTGCCCGTGGTTCAACGAAACCACCTATGCCCAGGGTATCCTGCCGATCGACACCTACAAGAAAGACCTGGATGCGATTACCAACGAGCCGCTGCACCTGGACTGGGAAGCGCTGCGTGAGTCCATCAAGACCCACGGCCTGCGTAACTCCACGCTCTCCGCGCTGATGCCGTCCGAGACCTCTTCGCAGATCTCCAACGCCACCAACGGCATTGAGCCGCCGCGCGGCTACGTGAGCATCAAAGCATCGAAAGACGGTATTCTGCGTCAGGTTGTGCCGGACTACGAACACCTGGGCAACGCCTACGAGCTGCTGTGGGAAATGCCGAACAACGATGGCTATCTGCAGCTGGTCGGCATTATGCAGAAGTTTATCGACCAGGCGATTTCCGCCAACACCAACTACGACCCGACGCGCTTCCCGTCAGGCAAAGTACCGATGCAGCAGCTGCTTAAAGACCTGCTGACCGCCTATAAATTTGGCGTGAAGACTCTGTACTATCAAAACACCCGCGACGGTGCGGAAGATGCGCAGGACGATCTGGTGCCGTCCATTCAGGACGATGGCTGCGAAAGCGGCGCCTGTAAGATCTAATAACGATTGCCGGGCAGCGCTACGCTGACCCGGCCTTGCTTTCCGTACCAACCAAAACCCTTTTCGGTGTACGGATTTATTTGCGATGATATTGTAAGCAGGTAAGTAAACGCCATCCGGCATTACTCTCCAGACAGGATTGACATCAATGGCATACACCACTTTTTCACAGACGAAAAACGATCAGCTCAAAGAGCCGATGTTCTTTGGCCAGCCGGTCAACGTGGCACGCTACGACCAGCAGAAATATGACATCTTCGAAAAGCTGATTGAAAAACAGCTCTCCTTCTTCTGGCGTCCGGAAGAAGTTGACGTGTCCCGCGACCGCATTGACTATCAGGCGCTGCCGGAACACGAAAAGCACATTTTCATCAGCAACCTGAAGTATCAGACCCTGCTGGACTCCATCCAGGGCCGTAGCCCGAACGTAGCGCTGCTGCCGCTGATCTCAATTCCTGAGCTGGAAACCTGGGTGGAGACGTGGGCGTTCTCCGAAACGATCCACTCTCGCTCCTACACCCACATCATCCGCAACATCGTCAACGATCCGGCGATTGTGTTTGATGACATCGTCACCAACGAACAGATTCAGAAACGTGCCGAAGGCATCTCCAGCTATTACGACGACCTGATCGAGATGACCAGCTACTGGCATCTGCTGGGCGAAGGCACTCACACCGTTAACGGTAAAACCGTGACCGTGAACCTGCGCGAGCTGAAGAAAAAGCTGTATATCTGCCTGATGAGCGTCAACGCGCTGGAAGCCATTCGCTTCTACGTCAGCTTTGCCTGCTCCTTCGCCTTCGCCGAGCGCGAGCTGATGGAAGGCAACGCCAAAATCATTCGTCTTATCGCCCGCGACGAAGCGCTGCACCTGACCGGCACTCAGCACATGCTGAACCTGCTGCGCAGCGGCGCGGATGACCCGGAAATGGCGGAAATTGCCGAAGAGTGCAAGCAAGAGTGCTACGACCTGTTCGTGCAGGCCGCCCAGCAGGAAAAAGAGTGGGCGGATTATCTGTTCCGCGACGGCTCAATGATTGGCCTGAACAAAGACATCCTGTGCCAGTACGTTGAGTACATCACCAATATCCGCATGCAGGCAGTCGGCCTGGATCTGCCGTTCCAGACACGCTCCAACCCGATTCCATGGATCAACACCTGGCTGGTGTCTGATAACGTGCAGGTCGCGCCGCAGGAAGTGGAAGTCAGCTCTTACCTGGTTGGGCAGATTGACTCGGAAGTCGATACTGACGATCTCAGCAACTTCCAGCTTTGATATGAGCCGCGTTTTTCTGCGCATCACTGGCACACGGTTGCTGTGCCAGGATGAACACCCGTCCCTGCTGGCGGCGCTGGAGTCTCACAATGTTGAGGTGGAGTACCAGTGTCGCGAAGGCTACTGCGGCTCCTGCCGCACGCGGCTGGTCTCCGGTCAGGTTGACTGGTTGACCGAACCGCTGGCCTTTATTCAGCCGGACGAAATTTTGCCCTGCTGCTGCAGGGCAAAAGGTGATATCGAAATTGAGATGTAACGGTTAGTGCACTTCGTGTGCGCTAACTAACGGCATCGCGCCACGGCGTTTCATCTGCGCGATATACAGCGCGCCCGCCAGCACCACCAGCACCGCGCCGACCAGGTAAATCGCCCGGTAGCCGACCCCTTCCACCATCAGCCCCATCACGAACGCGCCAATCGCCAGCCCGGCATCCATCGCGTTAAAGAACAGCGAGTTCGCCACGCCAATTTTATGCGGTTCAACCGAGCTGATAATCTGCGTCTGGAAGATGGGCGTTACCGAGCCGTAGCCGATGCCAATCAGCGCGCCAGCAAGAATCATCGACACGCTGCCGTGGGTATAGCCCAGTACCACCAGGCCGACGGTGAAAGCCAACAGGCAAGGATAGACCACATACTTCGGCCCTTTTCGGTCGCAAACGTTGCCGGTAAAGGCGCGGCAGATCATCAGGAACACCGCGTAACACAGCAGGAAGTTGCTGGCGGCGGCCATCAGGTCCAGCTCACGGGCATACAGCGCCAGGAAGGCCGAGACGCCAGCGTAGGAGAAGGTCATAAAGAAGGTGACCATGGCAAACGGCATCGCGGCTTTATCAAACATGGCGGAGAAGCCGAGCTTCGGCTGCGAACCGTCCGCATAACGAATCACCGGCGGTACACGGACAATCAATGACAACACAATACCAATCGCCGCCACCGCCGTACACATCCAGAACGCCTGGCTGAATGCGCTATGGCGCGCCATGTTCAGGCCAATCCACGGCCCCACGACCATCGCCAGCCCCATCGCTAAAGAGAAAAAGCTGATGCCCTCCCCACGTCGGGAGGCGGGTATCAACCGCGCGGAGATGGTCCCTTTTACCGTCGTAATAATCCCGAAGGTTATTCCGTGCAGCACGCGAATAAACAGCAGCGCTTCAATAGAATGGCAAAATGGATACAGCGCGGTGACAACCAAAAACGCCAGAGAGGAAAGCATCAGAATCGTTTTGTTCGAATATTTCCCCACCCACTGCCCGGCAAAGGGTCGCACAACAATCGCAGCGGCGAGGAAGCATGTGACCAACAGGCCGGCCTTATCGGCGGTGGCGTGCAGGGTATCGGCAATATAAATAGGGAGTAACGTCAGGAGGACATAAAACACGAAGAAAATAATAAAGCTAATAATCGTGATGGCCCAAAAATCTTTAGTCCATAATTTTTCTTTCATTGATTGGCAACCTTGTCCCTACGGCGCGCAGCAATGCATTCACCTTGAATATATAAATTCAATAATGCATCACCAATAAAAATAATCGCGTGCGTAATTTTGTGATTAAGTCCGTTGAAAAATAATAGGC
>NZ_JANEWH010000109.1:0-15728 GCF_028069715.1 Kluyvera sp. Awk 3
TCCTACGCTTAATTCTGAACGCTAACAATAATATATATCTACAGCGGACGGAAAATATCATGGGCATAATAACTTTGCGGCAAGCTGATAGATCGCATCGCGACTTGATCTCGTTATCCTCGATTCGTCAAAGAGCAGACCGGCTATTATTGGTGCTGGCCTGGGTGATGTGGGCCGTTTCGCTGGGCGTGGGCTGGATGAATGATAACCCCAGTCTGGCGCTGCTGGTGGCGACGATTCTGGCGGGGCTTGCCACCCTGATGACGCTGCTTTTTGCGGGCAAACTCATCACACGCTTAGTTTATGCGTTTATTCTAATGGCCTATTCCGCACTGCTGATTCAGCTTGGCGGCGGCGAGACTGAATATCATTTCTCGGTATTTGTTTTGCTGTCAGCGCTGCTCGCCTGGCGCGACTGGCGGCCATTGATTATGGGCGCAGGAGTGATTGCCGTTCACCACCTGGTATTTAATTATTTACAGGAATATGGGTTGTTTAATATCACCGTGTTTATGCACGCTGGTTTGCACATGGTGATTATGCACGCGGTGTATGTGGTGGCGCAGACGGTATTCCTGGTCTTCCTGGCGGTGCGGATGGAGCAGGACGCACGGTCGGCCAGCGAGGTCGCGAAGCTGGCGGCGGTCATTAACCGTGAGTCGGGCTACCTGACGCTGGAGCGTGATACCAAAACCAGCCGCTCACCCTTTGCGAAAACCTTTAGCCTGACGCTGGACGCCATGCGCAATACGCTTGAGCAGGTCAGCGGTAATGTATCGCAACTGCTGGATGCCTCGCAGACGCTGCTGCAACGTAACACCGCGCTCTCCGAACGCACCGACAGCCAGGCGCGGTCGTTGGCGGTCACTGCCAGCGCCATGGAGCAGCTTGCCAGTGCGGCATCGTTAACCAGTGAGAAGGCCAGCGAAGCGCGCGAACTCGCCGGGCAGGCCAGCGCAGTGGCGCGGGAAGGGGGGGAGAATATCCGTTCAGCCATGGCGTCCATGTCGCACATCCGTGATGAGTCGCTGAAGATCGGCGGCATCCTTGAACTTATCGACGGCATTGCCTTCCAGACCAATATTCTGTCGCTCAATGCTTCCGTCGAAGCTGCGCGGGCCGGTGCTCATGGGAAAGGGTTTGCGGTGGTGGCAGCTGAAGTCCGTACCCTGGCGCTGCGCTGTGAAGGTGCGGCGCGGGACATTCGCCAGCTGGTGGCCGCTTCCGTCGAGAGCACCCATCAGGGCACAGAGCAGGTTGAAAGAGCGGGGAAAACCATGGCGGCAATCATCAATAACATCGACAGTCTACAGGCCTGTGTTGATGTGTTGTCATCGATGAGCGACCAGCAGCGCGCCAGCGTATTACAGATGAAAGGCAGTATTGCGCATATCGATGCCAGCGTGCAGGAGAACGTGCAACACGTGGCGCAAACTATACAGGTCGCGCATCAGCAACAGCAGCATACCGGTGAACTGAAGTCGGCTATTTCGGTGTTCCGGTTGGTGTAAGGTCACAAAAAATGAAAGGTGTATGACAAATAATCCAGTTATGTGACAACTTTCGCAGTTGCCAGAAAACATAATACCGGTACGAAAAATGACAATATAATTGCCCACCCCATCCTCCTACATTGAAACCACTTCAATTCAGGAGGATATACGTGTGGCAAACGATACGAAGTTGTCTATTACCGAAAAGCTGGGATACGGCATGGGCGATGCCGCCTGCGGTATTGTCTACTCTTCGGTCACGATGTTTTTGACTTGGTTTTACACCGATATTTACGGTCTTTCCGCGGCGGCGGTAGGGGTGATGTTCCTGGTGACGCGCGTGCTGGATGCGATAACCGACCCGCTCACCGGTATCGTGGCCGACCGGGTAAAAACCCGCTGGGGCCACTTCCGCCCATGGCTGATCTGGTTTGCGATTCCCTACGCCGTGCTGGCGGTGATGACCTTCACCACGCCCGATTTTGGCGCTTCCGGTAAGCTGGTTTATGCCTACCTGACATACACCTTGCTGATGTTGTGTTACACCTTTATCAATATTCCCTACTGTGCGTTGGGCGGTGTGATCACCCGCGATGAGAAAGATCGCCTGTCGGCACAATCTTATCGTTTTACGATCTCTTCCGTGGCCGGTCTGATGGTCTCCGTCGCCACGCTGTTTCTGGTCGACTACCTGGGTAAAGAAGATAAGCAGTTCGGCTTCCAGGCCACCATGGGGATTATGGGGGCCATCGCCATTGTGATGCTGGCCTTCTGCTTCTTCTCCACCAAAGAGCGCGTGGCGCCCGCGGTGGAGCAGCAGGGCAGCATTCGCGAAGATCTGCGCTCGCTGCTGGCAAACGATCAGTGGCGCATTGTGGCGATCATTACCTTCTTCTCCAGCATGGCTGGGGTGATGCGCAGCGCGGCAACGCTGTATTACGCCACTTATTTGATGATGGGGGGCGTTGAGTCTGCGGCCGGGACGGCGATGAAGTCGGCGTTTGTCTCGACTAGCGTGGTCGGTACCATTATCGGCAGCATCGCGGCGGGCTGGCTGGCGAAGCGTTACCGTGCGGTTTCGCTGTTTAAAAACATTAACCTGCTGCTGGTCGCAGTAGGTGTGGTGATGTTCTTCGTGCCGCCAACCTGGCTACCGGTCGTGTTCCCTTTGTACTTCCTTGTGGGATTCTTCCATCAGATGTATCAACCGTTTAAATGGAACATGATGGCGAACGCCGCCGACTATGGTGAGTGGAAGTTTGGCCGCCGTATTACTGGCCTGTCCTACTCCGGCAACCTGTTTGCGCTGAAAATGGGGATGGCGGTCGCTGGAGCGGTAGTCGGTTTCTCGCTGGGGCTGTTTGGCTATCAGGCAGGCGTTACCGAACAAACACCGATGGCGACGATGGGCATCGTTGGCCTGCTGACGCTGGGACCATCGCTTTCGTATCTGGTGTTATGGTGGCTGTCGCGCTTCTATAAGCTGGATGACCGCGCCATGGCGACCATTCAACGCGACCTTTCCGCACGGCAACAGGCGGCGGTGCAAACTGAGCCGCAAGCCGTCAGCGGCGTATTACATAAAGCCTGAGGAAACGACGATGACATCACATGATTATCATAACCCGATCCTCTGCGCCGACTATTCGGATCCCGATATTGTTCGCGTCGGCGGCGACTTCTTTATGGTTTCGTCGAGCTTCAACCATATGCCCGCGCTGCCGATCCTGCATTCGACCGATCTGGTGAACTGGCAGATCATCAACCATGTTTTTCAGTCGTTACCCCTGGCGGGTTACGACCAGTACCAGCCGGGAAAAGGCGTATGGGCGCCGTCGATTCGTTGGCACGACAATCACCTGTGGGTCTTTTTCAGCACTCCGGATGAAGGTATTTTCATGTGTCGGACCGACGATCCGTGGGGCGAATGGAGTACGCCACACTGCGTGCAGCCCGCGAAAGGCTGGATCGACCCCTGTCCGTTCTGGGATGACAACGGTGACGCCTGGCTGGTCCACGCCTTTGCCCATAGCCGTAGCGGAATTAAACACCAGCTTCAACTGTTCGCCATGTCGCCGGACGGCACTTCGCTGCGCGGGGAAGGGCAGATTATTTACGATGGCAGCTGCGACCAGCCGACGCTGGAAGGGCCAAAAGTCTACAAGCGCGGCGGCTGGTACTACATTTTTGCCCCTGCGGGCAGCGTCGAAACCGGCTGGGAAACGGTGCTGCGCGCGCGCAGCATGAGCGGCCCCTGGGAGGCGAAAAACGTTCTGTTTCAGGGGAATACCCCGGTTAATGGTCCGCATCAGGGCGGCTGGGTTGAGCTGGATGACGGCGAATGCTGGTTTGTCCATTTCCAGGATGCGCATCTGTATGGACGCATCGTTCACCTCCAGCCAATGCGCTGGGAGCAGGACGGTTGGCCGCGTATCGGCGAGCCGCTGGGGGATGCCGGCGCCGGGCAACCGGTGATGCACTGGCCGCGTCCGGCGAGCTTAGCGCCGGCGGTGCCATCACAGCCGCAAACCAGCGATGATTTTGCCTCAGGCGTGCCGGGTCTACAGTGGCAGTGGCAGGCTAATCCGGATCCCCAGTGGCTGCTGCCGGGCGATGGCCAGTTGAATCTCCGCTGCTGCGAACTCCCTTGCGGTGAAGAGAAACAATATTTCTATTGGCTGCCCAACCTGCTGCTGCAGAAATTTCCGGCCTGGCAGTTTAGCGCCGAAACCACGCTGACGCTGAACGCTGAAGCTAACGGCGATGCGGGTGGTCTGGTTATTTACGGTGAACGTTATGCCGCGCTGCTGCTGGAAAAACGTGACGGGCAGCATCGACTGCTGTGGCTGACCGGCTGGATGAGCGATGCGGGCGTGGTACGCGAACGCCGCGAGGTCATTGCGACGCTGGATAGCGCCACCTGCGCAATGCAGGTCGAGGTCGCTCACGGCGGCATCTGCCGCTTTGCCTGGCGTAGCGGTGAGGTGAACTGGCAGCGGGTGACTCAGCCTTTCGCCGCAGGCAAAGGGAAGTGGGTTGGGGCAAAAGTGGGACTGGTAGCAGTGTCGTTAGAAAGCCAGGCGCAGCGCGGAAGCTGCTCGTTTGATCACTTTGCCATCGACATTATCGGCTGATCCGGGCGTTTTTCGTCGTTCTTTTCAATTTTCAGGATGACGTTAGACGTGCGGTAATGACCATCGGCGAGGCCGCGGCTAATCTCAAGCGTTGCGGCCTCCCGATTCAGGACGTGCTGATAGCAGGATTCCGTATGCGCCAGGATTTTGTCGCGCAGATGGGGGTAACGCGCCATCACTTCACATAGCGCGGCGCCGAAGATCTCTTCTTTAATTTGATAACCATAGATTTCTCGGCGATGCTGCCACTTCATTTTCACCAGCGCTGCGGGAATGGGTTCGGAAAGGGCGGAAATGCGACGCCCCTCGGCGTTTTTTTCCTCGCGCAGCGTCTGCAAATTACGCTGAAGAATGGTCTCATCACTGAGTTGTGGGCTTAACGCTATATTAGTCGCGCTAACATCGACAAGTTTCATGCTCACTTATCCGTTAGATTATAAAACATTGGCGCGGTTCTTTCCTGGGTCATTAAATTAAGCCAGATTTTATTACCGTCCTCATTTATCTCCTGAGTTTTTAACTCCATAATTTGACTTAACTCCAGCGCGGAGATCTCCCCCTGAACCACCAGGTTATTTAGCATAAGTGCAAAAGCTTCAATTTTAGCGATGCGATATAATCTGTCTTTAATATGACGATCGCGTTCCTCAACCAATGGGTTACGCGATTGACCGCCGCCAATCAATATCTCGTCCTGCCATGTGGCGAGCGAGGCTTTCTCCTGCTCAGCCTGCTGGCCTGGCGGCGTATCCTTGTTTTCCGCATCTATAGCGGCGATGCAGAAACGGGCTGGGATAAGGGTTTCAGCTATCATATAGGCGTCGTCTGTCGAATGGCTGGAGAATGTTTTTTATTATAGTGAGGTTCGTTGACATTAACATGACGCACTTTTAAAATCAAAAAAAGTGGAGAAAACCATGAGCGGTATTATTTATTTTGTGATGGTGTTGCTGTTACTTACCGTCATTATTTTATTTTTTATGTATGGTCAAAATAACGCACCGTCTGATACCAATAATGAAACCGTTCCCGCTCCGGCCCCCGCGCCGCTGAACAAAGACGAAGGCGAAAATCATTTTGCCGGGCTCATGAGCCGGATTACCCCTTCCTGGTACTGGCGTATTAACCACGAGTATATCGATTTTGTTCAATCGACAATTAAGCGTATGTCGACAGAGCAGCTAAAAGAAAAAGCGGGCCTGTTTGAAGCGCAGGAACGTTGCCGGAATCTCAATGGCGCCGTCTATGAGTATTACGATGAGATTAAACGCCGCTGCCTGAAAGGCGAGCGGGTGACCGACGTCGACCCGGTGGTGCTCAGCCTGCAGCGGTGCTACGAGGAATTTGCTCAGGAGGCCTATCCCGAACTGGTGGCGTTGGTTTGGCCGGACTTCCAGCGACCCTTTATTCGTCCCCACGATGTGTAAGCCGAAGTGTTGATATGATGTTATGTGATTGCGATATACTAGGGTGAATTTGACTCGAAAACAGGACACTATGGAACGCTTTCTGGAAAATGCGATGTACGCATCGCGCTGGATCCTCGCCCCGGTTTATTTTGGCCTCTCGCTGGCGCTGCTGGCCTTAACCCTGAAGTTCTTTCAGGAGATCCTGCACGTGCTGCCGAATATTTTCAGCATGGCGGAAGCCGATTTAATCCTGACCCTGTTGTCGCTGGTGGATATGACGCTGGTGGGCGGCCTGCTGGTGATGGTGATGTTCTCCGGCTATGAAAACTTTGTCTCGCAGCTCGATATCAGTGAACACAAAGAGAAACTGAATTGGCTGGGCAAAATGGACGCCACCTCGCTGAAAAACAAAGTGGCGGCTTCGATTGTGGCTATCTCGTCTATTCACCTGTTACGGGTGTTTATGGATGCCAAAAACGTCCCGGATAACAAGCTGATGTGGTACGTGATTATTCACCTGACTTTTGTACTTTCAGCGTTTGTGATGGGTTACCTCGATAGTCTGACCCGCGCGAAAAAATAGCGATGTAGGCCGGACGGTGGTGCTACGCTTGTCTGGCCTACCCATTCACGTTTTCGGTACGGTCCTACTTATCCGACGACGCCTGCCACAGATTTAGCTGACCATCCGCCACATGCTTATCAATTTGCGCCAGCTCCTCGTGGGAGAAGTGCAGGTTTTCCAGCGCCTTCACGTTCTCTTCAATTTGCTCTGGTCGACTGGCGCCAATCAGCACCGACGTCACGCGGCTGTCTTTCAACAGCCAGCTCAAGGCCATTTGCGCCATTGATTGCCCGCGCTGTTGCGCCATATCGTTGAGTAAGCGCAGACTGCTCAGGTTGCTCTCACTCAGCATATTTTCCGTCAGACCACGCGCCTTTTTGCCTTCCACCTGCATCCGCGAACCTTCCGGAATGCCGTTCAGGTATTTTCCCGTTAGCAGCCCTTGCGCCAGCGGGGTAAAGGCAATACAGCCCACACCGTTGCGCTCAAGCGTATCCAGCAGACCGCTCTTGTCGACCCAGCGGTTGAGCAGATTATAAGAAGGCTGATGAATCAGCAGCGGAATTTTCCACTCGCGCAGCAGCTCAACCATCGCCTGGGTACGTTCGGAAGAGTAGGACGAGATACCAACGTACAGCGCTTTTCCGCTTTGCACCGCATGAGCTAACGCGCTGGCGGTCTCTTCCATCGGAGTGCGTTCATCGACGCGGTGCGAATAAAAGATATCGACGTACTCCAGCCCCATACGCTGTAGGCTTTGGTCGAGACTGGCCAGCAGATATTTACGCGAGCCGCCGGAGCCGTATGGCCCTGGCCACATGTCATAACCCGCTTTGGTTGAGATGATGAGCTCATCGCGATAACCGGCAAAATCTTCCCGTAACAGGCGGCCAAAGTTCTCCTCGGCGCTGCCCGGCGGCGGGCCGTAGTTATTCGCCAGATCGAAGTGGGTAATGCCGCAGTCAAAGGCTTTGCGCAGCAGGGCGCGCTGGTCGTCTAGCGCGTGAATATGACCAAAGCTGTGCCATAGGCCGAGGGACAGCGCAGGAAGCTGTAAACCGCTGCGGCCGCAGTAGCGATACTGCATCTGTTCATAACGGGCTGGGTTTGCTTGCCAGGCCATAACATCTCCTTCTCTTATTTTTGAAACGCTGTTTCCAGAATACTTGCTTTGCGTATGAATGCCCGTCGGCGCGATCACAGTGCCGGGAATTGGCTGAAGGCTTCCTCTTCAGGATTCGCGTTTAAATAGCGCTAGCCAGCGCTCAAATAATCGCTATATAATTTTATATATAACGATTGAGGGGACACAAATGGATAACCATTTTGGCAAAGGGCTGATGGCGGGGCTGCAGGCGTCTTATGCCGATAGCGCGCAAAAGGTGATTGGTTTTTGCGCCGACTATAAACGCGGCTTTGTGCTGGGCTTTTCGCACCGAATGTTTGAGAGGACCGGCGACCGGCAGCTCAGCGCCTGGGAAGCGGGGATTCTGACGCGGCGCTACGGGCTGGATAAAGAAATGGTGATGGACTTCTTTAAAGAGCATGACTCCAGCACGACCGTTCGCTACTTTATGGCGGGATACCGGCTGGAAGGGCAATAAAACCGGGCGCCAGGCACCCGGTCAATCAAGCCATTACTGCTGACGCTTATCTTCCGTATTGGTGTCAAAATCGCTGGCGGCATGACGTTCGTGCAGCTGCTCATTCAACGGACCATTGGTACGGTTGACGATACGACCGCGCTTTACGCCCGGACGGCTGGCGATATCCTGCGCCCAGCGCAGCACGTTCTTGTAGCTTCCCGCATCAAGGAATTCCGCCGCGCCGTAGACGTTGCCGAGCACAACGTTGCCATACCATGGCCAGATGGCGATATCGGCGATGGTGTACTCTTCCCCTGCCACGTAGCGCCCGCGCGCCAGCTGTTTGTCCAGCACGTCCAGTTGACGTTTGGCTTCCATGGTGAAGCGGTCAATCGCGTACTCAATCTTTACCGGCGCGTAGTTATAAAAGTGACCAAAACCGCCGCCGAGGAACGGGGCTGAGCCCTGCAGCCAGAACAGCCAGTTCAGCGTTTCGGTGCGCCCGGCCGGATCTTTGGGCAGGAAATGGCCAAATTTTTCCGCCAGATAGAGCAGGATGTTGCCAGACTCAAACACGCGGGTTGGCGGCGTGGTGGCGTGGTCGCTCAATGCCGGAATCTTCGAGTTTGGGTTCACTTCCACAAAGCCGCTGGAGAACTGATCGCCTTCGCCAATGCGAATAAGCCACGCGTCGTACTCCGCTTCCGTGACGCCTGCCGCCAGCAGTTCTTCGAGCATAATCGTGACTTTCTGGCCGTTTGGCGTGCCAAGGGAGTAAAGCTGGAGGGGATGCTGGCCTACCGGCAGCGCTTGTTCATGAGTGGCACCGGAAATCGGGCGGTTGATATTGGCAAATGCGCCGCCGTTGTTTTGCTTCCATTCCCAAACTTTGGGGGGCTGATAGGTGTTCTCTGACATAATCGCTCGCCTTATTTTGATGATGTGTTGAGGTAGTGAAGTTTAGCAGCTTCAGGCAAAAACCCGGGCCTCTCTCGCGCACATGTTGCCCATTTTTCAGATGAATATTTTTCCCGATAATGGGTCATCCTCGTATACACGGGTGTATGATTAATCCACTTTTGTTGGATTAATTTCAACGTACGGGTGACAAAACCGCACGGTATGTTTGAGGACGGTTCATGAGCAAGGGAAGTACCAATAGTGACGCCCCATTTGGCACGTTGTTGGGGTATGCGCCGGGCGGCGTAGCGATTTACTCTTCAAATTACAGCAGCTTAAAACCAGGTGATATGCCTGACGACGCTTCGTTTCGTAGCTACATCGATAACGAATATATGGGCCACAAGTGGCAGTGCGTCGAGTTTGCCCGCCGCTTTCTGTTCATCAACTACGGATTTGTCTTCACCGATGTGAGTATGGCCTACGAGATCTTCTCTCTGCGCTATCTGCGTCAGGTGGTGAACGACGCCATTCTCCCGCTGCAGGCTTTTGCTAATGGTTCCCGTCGCGCGCCGCTCGTCGGCTCTTTGCTTATCTGGCAGAAGGGCGGCGAGTTTAATGAAACCGGCCACGTGGCGGTGATTACCCAACTGCTGGGCAACAAGGTGCGTATCGCCGAGCAGAACGTGCTGCACTCGGCGTTGCCGGCGGGCCAGCAGTGGACCCGCGAGCTTACGTTAGAGGTGAAAGACGGCCACTACACGCTACATGATACCTTCGATGACACCACCATTCTTGGCTGGATGATCCAGACTGACGATGCGCGTTACAGCCTGCCGCAGCCGGCGATTGCCGGTGAAGCGCTGAAGCTGGGCGGAGCGCGTCTGGAGAATAACGGTCAGTTTGAGGGCAAATGGCTCGACGAAAAAGATTCACTCCAGCAGGCGTATATCGCCGCCAACGGTCATGTGATTAACGGCGATCCGTATCAGTATTTCACCATGACCGAGAGCGCAGAGCAGGAGCTGATTAAAGCGACCAACGAGATGCACCTGATGTATCTCCACGCCACCGACAAAGTGATGCGTGATGACAACCTGCTGGCGCTGTTTGATATTCCTAAAATCCTCTGGCCGCGTCTGCGCCTTTCGTGGCAGCGTCGTCGCCACGATATGATCACCGGGCGCATGGATTTCTGCATGGACGAGCGCGGGCTGAAGGTCTACGAGTACAACGCTGACTCCGCCTCCTGCCACACCGAAGGCGGCCTGATTCTCGAACAGTGGCTGAAAACCGGCTATCGCGGCAACGGCCACAACCCGGCGGAAGACCTGCTGGGCGAGCTGGTGGGCGCGTGGAAACACAGCCAGGCAAGGCCGTTCGTGCACATCATGCAGGACAACGATCTGGAAGAAAATTACCACGCCCAGTTTATGCAGCGCGCCCTTGAGCAGGCGGGCTTCGAGAGCAAAATTCTCTACGGCCTCGACGAGCTGCGCTGGGATGCTGCCGGTCAGCTGATTGATGGCGACGGTCGTCTGGTGAACTGCGTGTGGAAAACCTGGGCGTGGGAAACGGCGATTGAGCAGGTGCGCGAGGTGGATGAAGACGAATACGCCGCCGTGCCGATTCGTACCGGTCACCCGGATAACGAAGTGCGCCTGATTGATGTGCTGCTGCGCCCGGAAGTGATGGTCTTCGAGCCGCTGTGGACGGTGATTCCCGGCAACAAAGCCATTCTCCCGGTGCTGTGGTCGCTGTTCCCGAACCATCCGTATCTGCTGGATACCGACTTTGAGGTGAGCGAGCATCTGGCCAAAACCGGCTATGCCATCAAGCCGATTTCCGGGCGTTGCGGCAGCAATATCGATCTGGTCAGCGGCCACGATCAGCTACTGGATCAAACCAGCGGTAAATTTAATGACCGGAAAAATATTTACCAGCAGCTTTGGTGCTTGCCAAACGTGGCGGGAAAATATATTCAGGTATGTACCTTTACCGTCGGCGGTAACTACGGCGGCACCTGCCTGCGCGGCGATGCTTCTCTGGTGATTAAAAAAGAGAGCGATATCGAACCGCTGGTGGTGATTAAAGATAAAAAATAGTAGGCCGGATAAGGCGGATCCGCCATCCGGCAATCTGTGTCGGGTTGCCTGATGGCGCTTCGCTAATCAGGCCTACGTAAAGAAAGTCTGCAGTAAACACAACAACAAGACAGAAAAGGAAAAGAATATGCACGATCGGCGACTCGCCGCGCGCGCGGGGGAACTCAAACCCTCCGCCGTCCGCGAACTCCTCAAGCACAGTAAACTGCCCGGCGTGATTTCTCTCGGCGGCGGCATTCCGGCGCCGGAGCTTTTTGATACCGAAGGGCTGGAGCTGGCGGTGCAGAAGGTGATGAGCGAACGCTTTAACGATGCGTTCCAGTACGGGCTGACCGAAGGCTACCCGCCGCTGCGCCAGGCCGTGAGCGAACTGTGTCAGGCGCGCGGCGTGGCCTGTCAGGCAAGCCATGTTTATATCACCTCAGGCTCGCAGCAGTCGCTGGATATCGTTGCCCGCACGCTGCTCGATCCGGGCGATACCATTGTCGTTGAGCGCCCAACCTACCTCGCGGCGTTGCAGGTGTTTCAACTGGCGCAGGCCAACATCCTGAGCGTCGATACCGACGACAACGGCATGCTGGTGGAACAGCTTGCCGAGCTGCTGACCACCACGCGTGTTAAAGCCGTTTATCTGGTGCCAACCTTCGGTAATCCTGGTGGTAAAACGTTGAGCGACGATCGTCGCCGCCGTCTGGTGGAGCTGGCGAAGCAGCATGACGTGGTGATTATTGAAGACGATCCCTACGGTGAAATCAGCTTTACCGATGAAGTGCAGCGTCCGCTGTATCAGCATGCGGTGGAATTAGGCTGTGAAGATCAGGTGGTCTATACCTCGACCTTCTCCAAAATTCTGGCGCCGGGCATGCGTATTGGCTGGATCGTGATGCCGGACTGGCTGGCGCAACAGACGGTGATCGTCAAGCAGGCCGCCGATCTGCACACCAATATGCTGTCGCAGGTGATTACCGCTGAATACCTGAGCCTGGGCCGTCTGGAAAACCAGATTGCGCTCATCCGCGAAGACTACCGTAAGAAGTGCGAGGCGCTGGCCGACGCGCTGGAAAGCCGTCTGGGCGAGCATCTTGAGTTCAGCCGTCCGAAAGGGGGGATGTTCCTGTGGGCGCGTTTCCGTTATCCGTTCGATACCATGAAGTGGCTGGAGAAAACGCTGGAAAATGGCGTGGTGTACGTGCCGGGTGAAGCGTTCTATAACGACAATCCGGATACCCGCACGCTGCGTTTATCCTACTCGACGGTGTCGCTGGAAGGTCTGCAAACCGCCGTTGAGCGTCTGGCGAAGTCGCTGTAATGCTTTTTCGTTCCGCGCCGCCTTCTGGCGCGGAACGTCCTCCACGGATTTATTCCGTTTCCGCAATTCTGTCGTCAAGCCAGATCAGCATCAGCGATGCTAAAAAGGCGACGGTGACGGTGCCAATAAATAACCACATCAGAACTACCTCAGCTTATTGTTCTTATTATTCTGCTGTTCACTACCGCTTTCGCTTGATTCATAGCTGACATCGCAGGGTCCGATTAAAAAAACAAAGGTGAAAAATAAGAGGTTGTTCGTATCAGATCAACCCTATTTTTCGTGTGGCGGTGACGCATGAGAGGGAATCGCTATGCTCCCTGAGGGAGCCGCAGACTAATCCGTACAGCGTAGAGCCGCTGTACCTCGTGAAGAGGAAATCTTTGCTGAAGAGAAATTGCTACCGTATTCGCCATTGAAATTGCGTACAGAATAAGCGGTAAAAATGAGTAATGGCGTTCCAGGTGTAAGCGACTATCAAGGGCCGGCAGGTGGATGGGGAGCGGTAAAAGCGGTTACCGCATCGGTATTTTCGCAAAAGGCCATCGCGCGCGATGTCATCGCGATGTTTCGCATGAATCAGGTAAAGGGTTTCGACTGCCCTGGCTGCGCGTGGCCGGACCCCAGCCATCGTTCGCCGATGGAGCTGTGTGAAAATGGCGTGAAAGCCGTTTCCTGGGAAACCACCAGCAAGAAAGCCTCCCCGGAATTCTTCCGCCAGCATACCGTGGCCGAGCTGTGGAAATACAGCGATTACGAGCTGGAGAACGTTGGCCGTTTGACGCATCCGATGAAGTACGACGCCGTCACCGATACCTGGCAGGCCGTCGAATGGCAGGTGGCATTTGCCGAAATCGGCGAACGCCTGCGCAGCTACGACTCCCCGGAACGTGTCGAGTTCTATACCTCCGGGCGTACCTCCAACGAAGCCGCGTTTCTTTACCAGCTATTTGCCCGCGAATACGGCAGCAACAACTTCCCGGACTGCTCCAACATGTGCCACGGGCCAACCAGCGCCGGGCTGACCAGCGCTATCGGGCTGGGGAAGGGCACCGTCGAACTGGATGATTTCGAGCACTGTGATTTGGTTATCTGCATCGGCCACAATCCGGGTACTAACCACCCACGGATGCTGACCACTCTGCGTGAAGTGGCGCAGCGCGGCGGGCGTATTATCTCTATCAATCCGTTGGCGGAGCGCGGTCTTGAACGTTTTAGCTTCCCGCAAAGCCCGACGGACATGCTGAAAGGCCATGCCACGACGCTCAGTAACGACTACTACCAGGTCAAAATGGGCGGCGACGCCTCGCTGCTGAAAGGCGTCATGAAGGCGCTGATTGAGATGGACGAAGCCAGAACCTTGCTTGGCCAGGAACCGTGCCTCGACCGCGCGTTCCTGGCTGAGCATACCCACGGCTATCAGGCGCTGTATGACGATCTGCATCGCTGTCACTGGGCGGATCTGGAACAGGACTCTGGTTTGAGTCGTAGCCAGATGGAAGACCTGGCCTACCGTTACGACCGCTCAAAAGCCACCATCATCTGCTATGGTCTGGGGATTACCCAGCATAAAAACGGCACCGAAAACGTCCAGCAACTGGTGAACCTGCTGCTGTTGAAGGGCAATATCGGCAAACCGGGCGCCGGTATCTGCCCACTGCGCGGCCATTCCAACGTGCAGGGCGACCGTTCGGTCGGCATTAACGAGGCGGCGCCGGAAGCCTTTTTGTCGCGCCTGGAAGGGCACTTTGGCATTCGCGTACCTCGCAAGCATGGTCGCTCCAGCGTTGAGAGCATTCGCGCCATCGAGAGCGGTGACGCACAGGCTTTGATCTGCATGGGCGGCAATCTGGCGGTGGCGATGCCACAACCACAGCGCACCTTTGAAGCGATGAAAAAGCTGGATTTGCAGGTCCACGTGGCGACCAAACTCAATCGCTCGCATCTGTTGATGGCGAAACATAACTACCTGTTCCCGGCGCTGGGTCGCACCGAGCGCGATATACAGGCGAGCGGCATCCAGTCGGTCACCGTCGAAGATTCCATGTCGATGGTGCACGCCTCCTGCGGCGCGCTGAAACCGGCATCGCGTTGGCTGAAGTCGGAGCCGGCGATTGTCGCCGGGCTGGCGCGCGCGACGTTACCTGACTCGCCGGTGAACTGGGAAGCGATGACCGATAACTATGCGTTGATTCGTGAGGCCATCGGCAGCGTGATTCCGGCGTTCGCCAACTATAACGCGCGCATCGCCGAACCGGGCGGCTTCCGTGTGGATACGCCCGCGTCGCGACGCGAATGGCACACGGAGAGCGGTAAAGCGAACTTTGTGGTTAGCCGCCAGCGAGCGGTGGATCGTCAGAATCAGCCGGATGATGCGCTGGTGCTGGCGACGTTACGTAGCCATGACCAGTACAACACCACGATATACGGCATGAACGATCGCTACCGCGGGATTACCGGCCGTCGCGATGTGGCATTTTTAAGCCAGACGGAAGCCGAGGCGCGGGGGCTGGCGGCAGGCGACGTCATTAACATTCAAGCGCTGGAGGACAACGGCGAGCCGAGCATCGAACGTGCGATGTATGGATTGACGGTGGTGGTTTACAGCATGGCTGCCGGTTCGATTGGCGCCTATTTGCCGGAGGCGAACGTGCTGCTGTCACTTGATGCGGTGGATACCCAGAGCCTGACGCCTGCCTATAAGAGCGTGCCGGTCATCATTCGCAAAGCGTAGCGAGAGGGATAACGCATCCACAACCCGGTTTAGCGGCCGGGTTGTGGCCTGGAACGATTGGGCTATCAGCGCTGTAATTCCGCCTGAGCCGCCGCCAGCTCTTCCTGGGCTTCATCCAGTTTCTGCTGTTTTTTAGCGACTTTATCCGAGCGCCCTGAGGCCTGAGCCTCTTTTAATTCCGCCTGGCGTTCGTTCACCTTCTCTTGTTTTTCGGCGACCTTCTGCTGACGTTCCTTTTGCAAAGAGGCATCGGTACAGTTGGCCTCAACCTCTTGCAGCGCGGTGGTCAGCCCGTTGACCCGATGCTGATTGTTGTGCGCGCGGGCATATTCAATCTGGCGGGTGATCTCTTGTTTTTTAGCGGCGCAGCCGGTTAATTCCGCGGCACTGACGCCAGTGCTGAAGCTGAAAAGGGCCGGTGCAATAACCAGAGTGCTCATTATTGTCTTTTTAATTAATAACATTTAACAGATATCCTGACGGTAATAAAAAC
>NZ_JANEWH010000011.1:0-66140 GCF_028069715.1 Kluyvera sp. Awk 3
GTTAATCATTAATCCATCAATGAAGCCCCCATGTGCTCAACATAAGTTAAATCAAAGGTAATCTACAGCCAGTCGTTCTTCATCACTATAGCCAACCACCTGTCCCCGCATTCTGTTCTGCTTGTCCTTACAACCCCCCTGGTTTTCGCCAGATCCATCACATTATAAATAGAACTCATACCTGTGCCTGGTTTTTCGAACCAGACACAATTCGTCGCCTGCCTTAAGTTGTATGCGAACGTTCATCACATAACACAAACAGAACATTCATACCGCCTGCTTAAGGAAGTCACTCTATGAATCAAACAAACATCGTTGATGTAAAGGCGTGGATCGATGCCCGGCCAATATCACGTTTTCAATGGCATGTCCTGCTCCTTTGCTTTCTTATCATTATGCTTGATGGTTATGACGCCGCAGTTATGGGCTTTATTGCTCCTGCGTTAATTGAAGACTGGGGCATCAGTCGCGCTCAGCTAGGCCCGATACTTGGCGCTGCCATGTTCGGCGTCGCTATCGGTGCTTTGGTCGCTGGGCCGTTGTCGGATCGTTATGGCCGCAAGCGGATCCTGCTCTGGTCAGTTGCTTTGTTCGCCCTTTTCAGCCTGGCTGCTGCAGCCGCGCAGAGTCCGCTACAAATGGCGCTGATGCGCTTTCTCACCGGGTTAGGTTTAGGGGCTGTCATGCCAAACTGCGTCACGCTAGTTGCGGAATACATGCCTGAACGCCGTAAAGGCTTAATGATTACCCTGATGTACAGTGGATTTAATGTCGGCTCCGGACTGGGTGGATTTATTGCCGCGGCTCTGCTTTCACACTACAGCTGGCACTCGGCCCTGATTTTCGGAGGCGTGCTACCGCTGGTTCTGCTGCCCATTATGATCGCCCTGCTGCCAGAGTCGGCTATGAGCATGGTTGCCCGCCGAGTGCCAACAGAAAAAATTGCTAACGTGCTGAATCGTCTGGGTGGAAACTTCAATAAAAATAATATCTTCACATTGAATACCCCGCAGATATCGCGCAGCAGTAAGGTGATTCAACTGTTTCGTCACGGATACGCCAGAGGGACAGTGGCATTATGGCTGACCTATTTTATGGGACTGTTTGTCATTTACCTGCTTAATGGCTGGCTACCTACTATTCTGCGTTCCGGCGGGCTCTCACTGCAGCAGGCTGCAATCATCACCGGCTTGTTCCAGCTTGGTGGTCCACTCGGCGGCATTATCGTTGGCTATATGATGGACCGCACCGCCGCCAAAAAAGTCATTGCCCTTACCTATTTCCTTGGTTGCCTGTGTCTGTTAGCGCAAGGACTGATGGATTTCGGTTCAGTGGCGCTGGCGGTGCTGATTTTCATCAGCGGGATGTGCATTAATGGGGCGCAAAATGGTCTTCAGGCTTATTCCCCCGCCTATTACCAAACGGAAATTCGCGCCACAGGCGTAAGCTGGATGCACGGCATCGGCCGCACGGGGGCGATTCTGAGCTCTACGCTCGGCGGCGTCATCATGCTGGCTGTTCCGGGGCACTCATCCATTTTCCTGGTGCTCGCTTTGCCAGCATGTCTGGCGGGCATCGCTATTTTGTTGCACCGTATGAACCGAAAAGAGCCTCGAGCAACAGAGGCAGAAATGAGCGCCCTGGCGCAAACCCTGCGTAACCGATAACTGGAGTTTCATTATGGCCCGAATACTTGGCGGTATTGCCGTCTCACACACGCCGACGATTGGTTTCGCGGTTGATCACCACAAACAGCAGGATCCGGCGTGGTCCCCTATTTTCCAAAGTTTCGAGCCCCTCCAGCGCTGGCTTGATGAGAAAAAGCCCGATGCGCTGGTCTATATCTTTAACGATCATGTGACCGCATTTTTCTTTGACCACTATTCCACGTTTACCCTCGGAATTGACAAAGAGTATGGCGTAGCGGACGAAGGCGGCGGCCCGCGCAATCTGCCGCCGGTAAAAGGCGATGCGGCACTCTCGCGGCATATTGGTGCAAGCTTGATGGCCGACGAGTTTGATATGTCGTTCTTTATGAACAAAAAACTGGACCACGGATTGTTTTCCCCCCTGTCGGCGCTTCTGCCCTGGCAGCAAGAAGAGGGATGGCCAACCCGCGTGATCCCGCTGCAAATCGGCGTACTGCAATTCCCTGTACCGAGCGCAAAACGTTGCTATAAGCTGGGCCAGGCATTACGTCGTGCCATCGAAAGCTATCCGGAGGATATTGACGTGGCGATTGTCGCCACCGGCGGGCTGTCGCACCAGGTTCACGGGGAACGCTGCGGATTCAACAATACCGACTGGGACGCGCAGTTCGTCGACATGCTCGTTAACGACCCGGAAAAACTCACTGAAATGACCATCAGTGAATATGCGACGCTGGGCGGTATGGAAGGCTCAGAGGTTATTATGTGGCTGGTGATGCGTGGCGCCCTTTCGGCCAATGTCACTGAGACCTGGCGTGATTACTACCTGCCCTCAATGACCGGCATTGCCACGCTGATTCTGGAAAATAACGCCCGCACGCCGCCGGTGGACACCCTGGCCCGCCACCGCCAGCATATGGCGCTGCAACTGGCTGGTGTTGATAACCTGCCGGGAACGTATCCTTTTACGCATGAGCGCAGTCTGAACGGCCTGCGGCTGAACAACTTCCTGCATAAGCTGACGCAGCCCACCTGGCGCCAGCGTTTCCTGAGTGCGCCGCAGGCACTGTATGAGGAGGCCGGGCTGAGCGAGGAGGAACAACGTCTGCTGACCGAACGCGACTGGCGTGGTTTGATCCAGTACGGCGCGAGTTTTTTCCTGCTGGAGAAAATGGGCGCAGTAGTCGGCGTATCGAATCTGCATATTTACGCCGCCATGCGCGGTCAAACGCTGGAGGAATTTCAGAAGACGCGAAACCAGCAGGTCACCTATTCTGTCGCTGGCAGCCGTTAACCTTTCGCCACGTGGTTATGAATAAAAGTGAGCAAGGCTTGTGTAGCGGGTGACGGTAGGCTCCCTTCCCGGAAGGTCAGCCCGATACGGCGTGTAGTATCGGGCAGGCGGACAGGCAAAACGGTGAGCAGCCCGTTGTCAATTTCATAGCGCATTTGGCTTGTAGAGACCGCAGCCAACATATCGGAGTGAAGCAGCAGGCCACGCACCATTGCAGCATCACCGGTTTCAACACAGGGCTGTGGTAGAGGCAGCCCTGAGATGAGAAACGCATTGTCCAGCAGATGCCGCGCCGGAGCGTTTGAGCGAGGCAGCACCCACTGCGCCTGCCCCAGCTTGCTCCGGGGATCAGGATCGTGCAGCAATGGATGGTCATTGCGCGCCAGGATCAGCATATCTTCTTCAAAGAGCGCCTCGCTTGCCAGGTCGGGGAGATCCTCATCCTGGCGCAGGGCGCCAATAATAAAATCAATATTGCCCGCGCGCATGTCCGACACCAGAGACTCATACGGGCTCTCGTTGGTCATTATTGTGATGTTGGGATGGCACGCCAGGAAACTGGCGATCGCGCCGGGTAGCAGTTGTGTCCGGCTAAGTGGCAGCGCACCGATACGCACGCTTCCCTGCAGCACGCCACGCCGGGCGGCGAGATCGCTCCAGATATTATCCAGTTCATTCAGCGACCGACTGATGTGAGGATAAAGTACGTCTGCCGCCGCTGTCGGACGAACCCCTTCCGGAGTACGGCGAAACAGCGGCGCATCGGCCCCTTTCTCCAGAATTTTAAGCGCTGCGCTGATGGCCGGCTGCGTCACCCCGAGCTGCGTCGCGACGGTCTGGGTATGATTGACATGATACAGTTGAATAAAAATTTCCAGTCGACGAGTATGAAAGAGCCAGCCTGCATCCGGCAGCACGGTAGACGCGCTGGTGCGCACCCTCAATTTTTGCATCAGGGCCGGAACTGCCTGCAAATCCTCTACCGCCCGCCTGGCGCGCGGTAATATGCATTTCCCGTACTCCGTAAGCACCATACCGCTGTAGTGACGCTCGAAAAGAATGACGTTCAGTGAGGCTTCCAGGTCGCGTATTGCACGTGTAATGGCAGACTGTGTACGAAATAAATCATCGGCGGCACGGGAAACACTGCCCCTTAACGCTACCTGGCAAAAAAAGCGTAGCTGCATAATATTTATCGATTTACTTCGTATTTTTCTCTGCATGATCGGCCCGGCGCCACTCAATGAACTTAATAACAACATAAATAAAAATCATAGCGTTCACAAGTTAACGAATTACCTTCCTGCGACGGAGCATGACAAGCTGACAAAAAACAACAGAGGAAGTCATCATGTCCCAACCGATTCGTGAAAAAAGTGCCCTTGTCGTTAGCGCCCACTCCGCTGATTTCGTCTGGCGTGCAGGCGGCGCGATAGCCCTGCACGTCGAGCAGGGCTATCAGGTGCATATCGTCTGCCTGTCGTTCGGTGAGCGCGGGGAGTCCGCTAAACTGTGGCGCAAAGGCAATATGACTGAAGAAACGGTAAAACATCATCGTCGGGAAGAAGCGCAGGCTGCTGCTAACATTCTCGGGGCCAGCGTGGAGTTTTTTGATATTGGTGACTATCCGCTGCGTGCCGACAAAGAGACACTGTTCCGCCTGGCGGATGTTTATCGTCGGGTGCAGCCACACTTTGTTCTGACCCACTCCATGCAGGATCCTTATAACTACGATCATCCGATGGCGTCAAACCTGGCGCAGGAAGCCCGCATTATCGCCCAGGCCGAAGGATACCGTCCTGGTGAACCTGTCGTGCAGGCGCCGCCAGTCTATTGCTTTGAGCCGCATCAGCCTGAGCAGTGCAGTTGGAAGCCGGACGTTCTGCTGGATATCACCCGCGTTTGGGACAAAAAGTATCAGGCAATCCAGTGCATGCAGGGCCAGGAGCACCTGTGGGAATACTATACTCGCGTGGCGCTCCAGCGGGGCGTGCAGGCTAAACGTAATATCGGCATCACCGCCGCACGTGACATCGTGCATGCCGAAGCTTTCCAGAGCATCTTCCCTCGTGTGACGGAGAACCTTGCATGAACCTGCTTAACCGTAAAGGCATTGTCATCCGCTCCCTTCCCCGCCACGACAACACCGCCCTGCGTCAGTTCAGCGCGACGGGGGTAGCTACGCTTCACGAAGCTTATGACCGACAGGGGCTTATGGCCCCGTACATCAGGCCAATACAACAGGGCATATGCCGTGCCGGAAATGCGGTCACCGTGCTGGTCACGCCCGGCGACAACTGGATGTTCCACGTTGCCGTCGAGCAGTGCCGTCCGGGCGATATCCTCGTGGTAGCCCCTACTTCACCCTGCGGGGATGGTTTTTTTGGCGACCTGCTGGCCACGTCGTTACAGTCGCGCGGCGTCGTGGGCCTGGTGGGTGATATCGGCATCCGTGATTCGCATACCCTCCGCGAGATGGGCTTTGCCGTCTGGTCCCGGCAGGTTTACGCCCAGGGTACGGTGAAAGAGACGCTGGGCTCGGTTAACGTCCCGATTATCTGTGCAGGCCAGCTGGTGACGCCGGGGGATGTGATTGTCGCCGACGACGACGGCGTGGTGGTCATTCCGCACGGGCTTGCCCGCGAGGTGCTGGTAAAAGCCGAAACCCGAATAGCAAACGAAGAAGCGAAACGAGAGCGGATGGGGAGCGGCGAACTGGGGCTGGATATCTACGCAATGCGCCCGCGCCTCGCCGAGAAAGGGCTGCGTTATTACGATAGCGCCGAAGACGTGGAGAGTTAAACATGGCACAACGCAGAATTCCCTGCCTACTGATGCGCGGAGGCACCTCGAAGGCGGCCTGCTTTCTCGCGGACGATTTACCGGTAGAACCCGCCATTCGCGACGCGGTGCTGCTAGCGGCGATGGGCTCGCCCGATACACGTCAAATCGACGGTATTGGCGGCGCCGACCCGTTGACCAGTAAGGTGGCGATTATTCGCCGCTCGGCGCGGCCAGATGCCGATGTCGATTATCTTTTTGCCCAGGTCAACGTCGATCGTGCCGTGGTCGATTACGGTCAAAACTGCGGCAACATTCTTGCTGCGGTTGGACCTTTTGCCATTGAACGCGGCCTGGTGGACTGCGTCGCCCCCCTGACCCGGGTGCGCATCTATATGGAGAACACCGGCCAGCTTGCGGTTGCAGAAGTGCCCTGTGACAACGAAGGCGTGGAGTATGCGGGCGACACCCGCATTGATGGCGTACCCGGTACGGCCAGTAAAATTGTGCTCAATTTTCTCGACGTGGCGGGATCAAGCTGCGGCGCGCTGCTCCCGACCGGACGGGCTCGCGATCGCTTCGACGGCATCGATGTCACCTGTATCGATAATGGTATGCCGGTGATCCTTGTCCGTGCCAGCGACCTCGGGCGCACAGGTTATGAGACCCGTGAACAGCTCGACGCCGACGATGAGCTGAAGCAGCGGCTGGAGTCTATTCGCCTGCAGGCTGGACCGCGCATGAATCTGGGCGATGTGTCGCAACGCACGGTTCCTAAAATGACGCTCATTGCCAGGCCGCGCGCCGGCGGAGCCATCAGCAGTCGTACCTTTATTCCGCACCGCTGCCATACCTCGATTGGCGTTTTCGGCGCGGTGAGCGTCGCCAGCGCCTGTCTTATTGAAGGTTCAGTGGCGCAAGAGTTGGCGAGTCTTGAGCGTATCCCAGAACTGAGCGTCGAGCACCCAACCGGTGAATTCAGCGTGGCGCTCCAGCTCGCCGATAACAGCCAACTGACAGGCTGCGGCCTGCTGCGCACAGCGCGGCTGCTGTTCACCGGCGACGTTTGTATTCCGGCCAGTGTATGGCCGCGTGAGGAGCTGTGATGACGACAATAACATTTATTGGCTATGGTGAAGCAGGAGGCATTCTTGCGGATGCACTGGCAAAAGAGAACCCGGTCACCGTCTGGGATTGCAAGTTTAATGGTCCCGAACGCGATGCGATGATAATGAAGGCGCGCCAGGGAGGCGTGCGGGCAGCAATTTCCCTGGCCGACGCGTTGACAGGCGCCGAACTCATCTTTTCCACCGTCACCGCAGGATCCGCGCTGGATATCGCGTCACAAGCAGCCCTGCTGATGACGGATAAGCAGTATTTTCTTGACCTTAACTCCGTCGCCCCGCAGACCAAGCGGCAGGCTGCCGAATGCTTTAAGCCCGGCACTTACGTCGATGTCGCGGTGATGGCGCCAGTTCCACCCGGCGCACTCAGAACGCCTTTGCTGATCGGGGGCCCACAGGCGCAAGCCATCGCCGAATTACTGACCGCGCTCGGATGTCATGCGCGCTACGGCGGGAACGATATTGGCAGCGTGTCGGCAATCAAGATGTGCCGCAGCGTCATGATCAAAGGACTGGAAGCGCTTACCGCCGAATGCCTGTTCGCCGCCCACCAGTACGGCGTTGAGGAAGCGGTGCTGGCATCACTCCACGCCAGCTTCCCCTCATTGGGCTGGAATGATGCCTTCCCCGGCTACCTGATAAGCCGCGTTGCCGAGCATGGCATCCGACGCAGCGAAGAGATGGAAGAAGTGGTCAAAACCCTTCGCGATGCAGCGGGAGAGAGCGTGATGAGTCAGGCGACGGCGATAGCCCAACGCCACCTGCCAGAACGTATGGCCGCGCTAGGAATTACCTATGCGCAGCTTGAGCCGTTTAACTGGAAAGCGCTGACAGCGTTGCTTAAAGAACACATTTAACGCAGCGAACAACATGTCAGGAAAGTAGACAAAATACCGTGAAGACCTGACGACTGAACAGACTCTCTGCTCCTCAGCCGTCAGATCATGCAATACATCAGACCGCAGTTTCCAACACCACCACGCACTGACCCGCTCTCACCGATGAACCCGGTTGAACTCGCACCTGGCTGACCACACCATCCTGCGAGGCCACTAACGGAATTTCCATCTTCATCGACTCGAGGATCACCAGTACGTCGCCTTCGCGTACGGTGTTGCCGATTTCAACGTTCACCTGCCACAGGTTGCCAGATATCGGACTGTCGATGCTTGCCTGACCGGCCCTTAACGGTGCATCTTCGCCCTCTTCGACCAGCGTATCGCTACTATCAAAATGTGCCTGACCGTTGGCAATCCAGCGCTCGCGCTCTGCATCAAACGCCCCCTGCTGATGGGCACGGAAAGCCTCAATTTCCGTGGCTTCATCCGCCAGGAACTGCTGGTAGTCGGCCAGGTTCAGCGTGGTATGTTCAATACGCAGCGGATAACGCCCCAGCGGGAAATCACGGCGGATCGTCAATAACTCGTCGGCAGAAACCGGGTAGAAACGAATCTGGTCGAAGAAGCGCAGCAGCCACGGTTTACCGCCAAAATCGTCAACCGCGTGATAGCGATTCCACATTTGCAGCGTACGGCCAACGAACTGATACCCGCCCGGCCCCTCCATGCCATAAACGCAGAGATATGCCCCGCCAATGCCCACCGAATTTTCCGCCGTCCAGGTGCGCGCCGGATTGTACTTGGTGGTGACCAGTCGATGGCGCGGATCAAGCGGTGTCGCGACCGGCGCACCGAGATAGACATCTCCCAGCCCCATCACCAGATAGCTGGCGTCGAACACCGTTTTATACACTTCATCGACGTTCGCCAGATCGTTAATGCGGCGAATAAACTCCAGATTGCTTGGACACCATGGCGCATCGCGGCGCACGGTGGTCATGTATTTGTCGATAGCCTTCTGGCACGCCGGATCGTCCCAGGAGAGCGGCAGCCAGACGATGCGCGACGGCACTGCCAGCGAATCCTGCTCGCACACGCCATTCCATACTCCGGAGACTATCTCCAGAAGCGTTGCCAGACTTAGCGTTTCCGGCTGGTAGTGAATTTGCAACGAGCGGATCCCCGGCGTGAGGTCGATGATCCCACTCAGCGCTTTTTCCTCCAGCGCCTGCATCAACGCATGACCGCGAAAACGCAGCACCAGATCCAGCTCTGGTTCGCCAATCTCCAGCAACAGATGGGTATCGCCAGAGAGCCTTGCCACCAGTCGCTTATCGGCGGTACCAAGATTTAGCACCGCTGGCGAGGCCAAAGTCGCGGGTTGCCAGACAGGGTGCTGTGGCGTCAGGCTGGCAATCTCGCTTTCCTGAGCCTGTGCCAGACGGCGCGCAGTCGCGATATCGACAGGAACAAAGCGGATTTTATCACCGGCTTTCACCTGCCCGACCGCCGGTAAATCGGCCTCGATAATCGTGACAGGGCAAACAAATCCGCCCAGGCTCGGGCCATCCGGGCCGAGGATCACCGGCATGTCACCGGTAAAATCCACCGCGCCAATGGCGTACGGGTTATCGTGAATGTTCGACGGATGCAGGCCGGCTTCACCGCCGCTCTCACGTACCCACTCCGGTTTCGGCCCGATCAGGCGTACGCCCGTCCGGCTGGAGTTAAAATGGACTTCCCATTCGGTGGCAAAAAAAGTCTCTATATAATCAGGCGTGAAATACTCCGGCGCGCCGTGCGGGCCATAGACAACACGCAGCTCGCGCACCGTTCCCAGCGTGGTCCGCAGCGCTTGCGGCAGTTCGCTTTCCTGAACGCGCTCTGATAAAGGCGCCAGATGCAGCACGTCGCCGGTTCGCAGCGCCCGTCCGGCATGGCCGCCAAATTGCCCCAGCGTGAAGGTACTTTTACTGCCCAGATAATCCGGCACGTTGAAGCCGCCACGCAGGCACAGATAGCTGCGCACGCCCTGGTTGCGGATGTCGCCCATCCGTAGCGTCATGCCCGCCTGCACGGTGACAATACGATTATTCTCCAGCGGTTCGCCATCCAACGTGAGCGCAATCTCTGCCCCGGTGACCACCAGTTGCGCGTCACAGTTAAATTTGAGCGTCGGGCCACTGAGCGTAATTTCCAGCGCGGCGGCGTTGGCATCATTGCCCAACAGCCGGTTACCCAGACGCAGCGCCCGACTGTCCATTGGGCCGGATGGTGGAACGCCTACCGCCCAGTACCCGGTTCTTCCGGGGTAATCCTGCACCGTGGTTTGTGTTCCGGCGTTGAGAACTTCCAGCGTGAACGCCTCGTATTTCAGCCCTTCCAGGCAGCGAGTCCAGGGTTCACCGCTCGCAAACGGGGCAAAGGTTAAAATCTGCTGCAGATAGCTACGGTTGGTTTCTACGCCATAAAGGCGCGTTTCGCCGAGAGCTGTATGTAGTGTGCGAATCGCCTGTTCGCGCGTCGGCTGCCAGGCGATGATTTTCGCCAGCATCGGATCAAAAAACGGGGGCACCTCGCAGCCGGATTCCACCCAACTGTCGATACGTAGCGTCCGGCGGTCATTTCCCGGGAAGACGACTTCGGTGAGCAGCCCCGGAGACGGCTGGAACTGACGACCCGGATCTTCGGCATAAACGCGTGCCTGAATCGCATGGCCATCAGGCTTGAGGTTTTCTCGCAGCGCCGCCAGCGGCGGTAAGGTTCCTGCCGCCAGCTCAATCATCCAGCGCACCAGGTCCACGCCCCACACCTGCTCGGTCACGCCGTGCTCAACCTGCAGACGGGTATTCACCTCCAGAAAATAAAACCGTTCAGCGTGACTGTCGTAGACAAACTCGACGGTGCCCGCACTACGATAGTTGACCGCTTTACCCAGCCTGATTGCCGCCTCACACAAGGCATTTTCCATGCCTTCAGGCAGATTCGGCGCAGGGGTTTCTTCCAGCACTTTCTGATTACGGCGCTGTATTGAGCAGTCGCGCACGCCGAGGGAAATCACCTCGCCTCTGCCATCGCCAAATAGCTGTACTTCAAGATGCCGCGCCCGCTCGATGTATTTCTCAATAAATACCCCCGCATCGCTGAAGTTGTTTTTCCCCAGGCGTACCACGGCATCGAACGCGTCGTTGAGTTCTTCTGGGGTATAGCAGACGCGCATCCCGATACCGCCGCCGCCCGCGGTGCTTTTCAGCATTACCGGGTAACCAACGCGCTCAGCGGCGTGTAGCGCTTCAGTCACATCGGCCAGAAGTTCAGTGCCTTCCAGCATCGGTACGCCATGGGATTTAGCCAGCGCCCGGGCCGTATGTTTCAGGCCAAACAGGCGCAGCTGTTCCGGTGTCGGGCCAACAAAGGCAATACCTGCGGCTTCGCAGGCTTCCGCAAAAGCGGCGTTTTCAGACAGAAAACCATAACCTGGATGAATGGCTTGTGCGCCACTGGCTTGCGCGGCCGCAATGATTTTTTCCGTCACCAGATAGGTATTGGCCGCCGGGCCATCGCCCAGACTCAGGGCTTCATCGGCTTCGCGAATATGCAGGCTGCTGATGTCAGCCTCAGAATAGACCGCCACGCCGCGCAGGTTCATTGCGTGCAGGGTACGTAAAATGCGGCAGGCAATCGCCCCGCGGTTTGCAATCAGGAGTGTCGTCAGCATAGGTCAGACTCAATCATGGCGGGTCGTCCCGCCGAATATTGGCTCACCCATGGTCGTCCATGGGGAAAAAGCGTTTATGGCAGGAGGCGTCCGGCACGGACTTCAAACAGGCGATAAATCGCCCGACGCAGGCGTTGCCAGCGGTTTGGTGTTAGTTCCATATCAGCACCTCAGCAGGCGTTGGATTCCAGCCGTTGCAGGGATTATTCAACTGCGGACAGTTAGAAATGAGCACGATGACGTTACACTCGGCGCGTAGCTCAACATACTTACCCGGCGCAGAGATGCCGTCCTCAAAGGTCAGTCCGCCCTGCGGCGTCACAGGCACGTTCATGAAGAAGTTGATGTTCGCGCCGATGTCGCGCTTTTGCAGCCGGCCATCATGCAGGCAGGCGCAGAGAAAATTATCCCGACAGCTATGCATATGCCGTTTGTCGAGGGCATAACGAACGGTATTGCTCTCCTGTGCGCAGGCGCCGCCGAGGGTATCGTGGCGCCCACAGGTATCGGCGACAATGGTCAGCAGCGGGTTGCCGAGGTTCGAATACAGCACGCTGCCGCTGGTCAGATACGCGTTGTTCTGGCGACGCAGCGTGCGCTGGGCGTCGTAGCGTTCACGCGGTTTATCCGCGTTATAAAATAACGTGTCCACCGCTTGATTCCCTTCGAGATCGAGCAGGCGCAAAGTTTGCCCCTTCTTCACTTCAAACAGGTAGGGTTCACCTGCCGGGATTACGTGGCGAAAGCTGGCGTGCTGGGCTTGTTTCTCGCTGGCTACGGTCATCTTATGGCTCCTTACAGGGCAAAAAGTTGAGTGTTGATAAGGGCGCGTTCGTTTTCCGGCCGTGTCCGCAATGCGTTAATGGCGGCGTCTTCATCCTCAGCCCGTCTCCAGCTCAGCTGCACCGGGCGTGGCGCATACTCACGGGATGGGTCCATCGGATGCTGCAATGCGGTCATCACAACCAGCGTGTCCATGGGCGCGAACAGTTCGATGTAACTCCCCGGCTGCGAATGTCCGCTGTGGAAGCTGAACTGTCCGTTGTCATCCACCGTGACCTTGCTGAAGAAATTGACCACCATCAGCAGATCTTCAAGGTTGAGATCCCACTTGCCCATCTCGACCAGCAGGTTATCGGTACCGTTACGGTAGAAACCGTTCCGCCGTTCCTGATAGCGCCCCTGCCCGTATTTTTCCGCCACTTCCTGCGCGTTCAATACGCCGCCAAACGGATCGTGCCAGCCGCTGGTATCGGCAATAATGCCTGCCAGTACGCGGCCCATATCGGAGTAAAAACAGTGCCCGGCGGTGAGCCGCGCCGTATGCTGACCTTTCAGCGTATCGGGGAGGTTCAGACGCTCGCTTTTGTGGTGCGGGTTAAGCATCAGCAGGCTGACGTTTGCCCCGCCGTCGATATCCGTCATGCGCAGGATCTGCCCGCGTTTGAGGACAAACGAAAGGTGCCCGCCGCCCGGCAAGATCTCTTCACGCAGGAATGTTTCGGTCTTCATATGATTAACCCCTTAAGGCATAAACGTTGTCGGGAGCCGTACCGCTCAGCGCAGAGAGCCGCGTTTCGTTGAGCGGAATGTCATAGGTAATGCGCGCGCCAAAGGCATTGGGCGCCTGAGGGTCGATGCGCACTTTGTCGAACACCAGTAAACGGGTGCCGAGGTTGAAACCTTCGGATAGATCGTGGGTGACCATAAATACGGTCATGCGAGTTTCACCCCACAGCTGCAGCAGCAGCGCATGCATGTCTTTACGAATGCCTGGGTCGAGTGCGCCAAAAGGCTCATCGAGCAGAAGTACGCGCGGTTGCATAATAAACGCCTGCGCAATGGCTAAACGCTGCTGCATGCCGCCGGAAAGCTGCGCCGGATATTTGTCCAGCGCATGGCCAAGACCGACTTTTTCCAGCATCTCCGTCGCCCGCTCGCGTACCGCGCGTTTTTTGGCGCCGAACAGTCGCCCGAACAGTGGTGATTGCGGCAGTTCGAGACCAATAGCGACGTTATCCAGCACGTTCAGGTGTGGAAAAACTGAATAACGCTGGAACACCACGCCCCGGCTGCTATCCGGTTCGGCATGGAGCTGTTGACCATCCAGAGTGATAGAACCCCGGCTCGGCGTTTCCTGACCGAGCAGCAGGCGCAAAAACGTCGATTTTCCGCAGCCGGACGCGCCAACCATCGAGCAGAACTCGCCCTCTTTCACCTGCAGGTTAAGACGTTCCAGTACGACGTGGTCGCCGTATTCCTGCCAGATATTGTTGATAGTGATAAAGCTCATGCCTTCCCTCCTTCCGCCCAGGGAAAACAGGTTTGATGTAGTTTGCGCAGCGCCAGATCCATCAGCCAGGCCAGCAGCGTGATCCACAGGACGTAAGGGATAATCACGTCCATGGCCATATAGCGGCGCACGAGGAAAATGCGGTAGCCCAATCCGGCGGTGGATGAAATGGCTTCAGCCGAAATCAGGAACAGCCATGCCGAACCCAGCAGCAGACGCAGCGAAGTCAGCAGACGCGACAGCAGTTGCGGCAGCACCACGCGCAGCACCAGCGTCCAGCTATTCGCGCCCAGAGTCTGGGCTTTAATCAGGATCTCCGGCGGGATTTCACAGGCGCGATGCTCCAGATCGCGTGCCAGCATCGGCGTGATACCGATAACAATCAGCATCACTTTCGACAGTTCGTCGAGGCCAAAAACGATAAACAGCACCGGTAAAATCGCCAGCGGCGGGATCATCGACAACACAGTCATCAGCGGTGACAGCGACGCGCGCCACAGCGGGAACACGCCGGACGTCACGCCGATACACAGGCCCAGCAGTGAGGCAATGGTTAGCCCAACCAGTAGACGCGCCAGACTGACCAGGGTATCGACCCAGAACAGATATTCACCGCTGCGTTTATCAGGGGTAAACGCCATCCGTGATAGCGCATCCAGCATCTGCTGGAGACCCGGCAGCAGCTTGTCCTGCGGGTTAGCCTCCAGCCGTACCGCCGAGCCAAAGAAGTAGGCAGCCAGCAGCAGGAGGAAAGGCATCATGACCAGTATCAGCCGCATACCAGAAGTGGGATGACGATTAATTTGTCGCATGGGAACTCCGTCCGTTATCACAGCGTGCCGGCAGCGGCCATTTTCACGAAGCTATCGTCAAATCGCAGTTTGACGTTATGGGCATCACCCTGAGTCACGTTGCCAGGGAAGCGCATACCAATAAAATCGGCACTCTGCGCTCCATCGCCCAGTAGCCCTTTATCAAAGGAGAACGCGGCCACGCGCTGCATGGTTTTCGCCAGTTCCGGGGAGCTAATAAAGGCAATGTTGTCCTGTGGGGTGTAGAACAAATGGGTGGTCTTCAGCTGCGCCTGATATCCAGCCAAATCTGTGCCGGAGGCGGCCGCCATTGCATTCAGCGCGTTCGTATCCTGGGCTTTCATCATCCCCATCATTTCGTACCACGCGCCGGTTAAGGCTTTGCCGAGTGCAGGGTTATCTTTCAGGGTTTCGCTGTTGACGACCATCATGTCGATAAGCTCACCCGGTACCTGCGAGGAGCTGAACACTTCGGTGGTTTTCGGCGTGCCTTTGATAACAGAAAGCTGCGGGTTCCAGGCCACTGCCGCCTGTACGCCGGAGGTACCAAACGCCGAGACAATGTCCGCATCTGAGGTGTTCACGACGGTAACGTCTTTTTCCGCCAGTCCCGCTTTTTCCAGACCGCGAACTAGTAAATAGTGGGAAACGGACAATTCTGGCAGGTAGACCTTCATCCCTTTTAGATCGTTAAGGGTCTTGCCCTCGCCCTTCATCACCACGCCGTCATTGCCTTCCGAGTAGCTACCGAGGATCAGTGCGGTGCTGTCTACGCCACCTGCGGCCGGAATGGTCAGCGCATCCATATTGGTCATGGTGCAGCCATCGAACTGGCCCGCCGTGTACTGGTTGATGGATTCGATATAGTCGTTGAGCTGTACTACGTTGATTTTGATGCCGTACTTGTTGGCCCATTTATCGATAATTTTGCTGCTGCTAATGGTCCCCCAGGGCATCCACCCGGCATAGATGGTCCAGCAAACGTTGAATTCTTTTTTCACAGCAGCAAAAGTGGGGAGACTGACCAGCATTGCCAGCGACAGTACAACAGAGCGGAGTAATGGCGTTTTCTTCATGCTTGACCTCTGAGTGGCACAAAATTAGGGGGCAGCGCGACACCAATGGGTGCTGCTGTCTCCCGGGCTTTTGTCCCGCCGTGTAACCTCTCAGAGGTCGCCAGCTCTTGGACCAGTCATTCACTCAGTGAACCGGAACCCTAGCCAGCTATTGATTAGATTGTGTGTGCTGCCCTTTCCGGTTTATCTAAGCAAGGGATATGCCAGGATTTAATTTTCTTTATTATCAGTTGATTAGAGATTGTGTTATCCGAGGAATCACTATTTTGGGGAGGGTTTGTGGAGGTGCTGCACTGCGGTGGTGCCTGGGGAAATATATTAAAGTCCACCCTACGTCACGCTATGTTGAGTGGACTTGCATTAGTTCAGGCGATTAAAGACGTACCATGCGGTCTTCACGCACTTAGTTCCAGATCCGTCGCGTGCCGTGTTACCGGCACAAATGGCAGATAAGAAATCCGTAGCCGTTCCGCCAGTTCGAGACGGTGCTGGCCTTTTTCCAGACCACCAGGCATTAATACGGTGATGGTCGCCTTCTCGCCAAAGTTCCAGCGGTCGTCATACACCGTTTCCAGTTCATCCAGCGTCCACTGGCGGCCGCGCAGCGCAAGGCGTATATCCTCACGCGCAACTTTGCGGCCATCGATGACAACGGTCAGATCTTCAACCATCGACAGTCCCAACCCACGGTAATAAGGAAGACGAGCCAAAAAGCTGAAGCCGATGGTTTGCCCCTTATCGCTAACGTTACGCAGACCTTCGCGGCAAATAATATGGTGATCGAACATGCTAACGTGCTCCTTATTTAACCAGTAAAGCCGCAGGCGGCGTTTCATCTAATAAACGGCAGAACATCAATTGCTGACGACGAACCTGCTCGAGGCTATTCACTTCTTCAGCGTCTTCAACCCAGCGATTGCCTTCATATTCTGAGCAGAGATACCCCTCATAGCCTCCCAATTTGAGGACACGGATAACTTCATCATAGGGAATCGACCATTCGCGGATATCGTCGGTCATTTCATAGAATTTGGCGTGAATATTGTGGATTCTGTGCATAAAATCGAGCATGCGCTTCGGCTCAAATGCCGCGTTATGACGCAGCGTTTCTGCCATAGCAATCTGTGGGCCAGGCCCCCATTTCTGCATCACGTCATGAATAACATACTCACTGAGAATGCGCTCATCGTATGCTTTTTCAATGAAATCAGCCGCTTCCTGCGGACATCCGTTGCGAATAAAACGCTCTTTCCAAACCCGAGGAAAACGGAACAAAAACATTCCCATATCCGGCAAGAACCCCAACGCCTGGCTGTTCGCTTTTTCATAAGCTTCGGCATGGCGTACGATCCACGGATGATCAAAATGAAGCGGCGCGTGCACCTCCAGCAGAATTTTGATGCCTTTATCCTCGGCGTAAGGTGCTGCTGCGACCAGAACTTCCGGTGCGACAGATACCAGTGAACGGATAAACTTCATGCCCAATCGAGCGGCAAAATCGATATCGCGTTGCACGCTTTGCACCTGTTCGTTAAACGGCATCGGTCGATCTTTATAGCGCTTATAATCAAGCATAAAGTCATGACACACCGGAACGGCATCATGTTGATGAATAATCCGCTGCCAATCAGCGATTGCCGCCTCCGGGAATCCGCACTCCGGCCAGCCGTGGAATGTCTGTTCGCCAACGACTTCAATGCCGCGCGCGCCCATTGCACAACAGTGAGCAATCACCTCTTCCAGCGTCATTTTTCCCAGATAGGTTTCGTTCTGAAAACTGTAGAGGCTAACGCCTCGTTTGATCTTCTGCGTCATGATTTTTCCGTTTGCTTGTTGATAGTCAGAGATAAGCCCGTGGCAGCGCACACGGTGGCCAGCGATTCAGCTATCGGCTGCGACGGCTTGTATTCCAGGCCTATCGCGCCGCGATATCCCAGCACATGCAGCGCATGAATAATATCTTTCCAGTCGCTGTCACAGGGTTCATCGCGCCCGGGCGCTTGCGCGATTTGCACGTGACCGACCAGGTGCATCCGCCCGGAGAGGATATTCACCAGCGTTTCGCCCATCACCGTTGAATGGTAAACGTCAAACAGTAGTTTCAGGTTCGGGCTTCCAACCTCTTCCACCACATCCAGCCCCAGGCGACTATCGTTGAGGAACATTCCGGGATGATCGATACGGGTATTGAGGGGTTCAAGCAGCAGAACGATTCCCGCCTCTTCAGCCAAAGAGGCCGCTTCCCGGAGTACGTTAACCATGGCTGTACGCTGTTCCGAAAAAGTGACACCGTCACGACTAAAGCCAGAAGCGATGACTAAAGGCGGCGATCCCAACCGTTGTGCGGTGATGAGACTCTCCTTCAGGGCCTGCAAAAACTCCGTGTGCTGAGCCGGGTCGACCAGACTACGACGCGGCTCAACCACAAAACTACTGAGCTTTATCTGCGTCTCCTCAAGTGCCGTGGCCATCTCCGCCAGGAGCTTATCACGCCAAAGATGAAACTCAACGTGAGAAAAACCACAACGCTTTGCTGCATAGATACGCTGCGTCACATCGGGATACTCTTTGCTGAACAGCCATTCAATACATGCTGACAGATACATCTTCCCTCCCTTCTTAACGAGTAATGCCATGATGGCATTATTGGAATGAAAACTCTAATTCTATATTTAACTTGTTTTTAACACTATTTTCCCCTCATTATTGAGGGGTGAGTAAAAACCAGGCCATAAACAGAATCAGAGCACTAATTCTATTATTTGGATGGCGATATCTGTCAACATAAATTAACAATATTTTAACCAAATCTAAAGGTACATCATGTTACGCACGTCCCGGATACCGGCAGTTCATACGACAGAACCCCAGCGAGAACGCCACCGCACCCTCTCCGTGGTGGTGGTCTCCATCGCGATGGTGCTTGAGATTATTGATGTTTCAATCCTTAACGTCGCCGTGCCGGTATTACAAAACGACCTGCACGCCAGCGGGCAGCAAATCGAGTGGATCTTTACCGGCTACCTCTTCTTCTTCTCCGTACTGCTGCTCACCGGTGGACGATTAGGTGACCTCTTTGGCTATCGGCGCCTGTTTATGGGCGGGCTGCTGCTGTTCGGCATCGCCTCCGCCGGATGCGGGCTGGCGCCCTCCGCCAATATGCTGATCGTGATGCGTATTCTGCAAGGGATCAGCGGCGCGTTGATGGGGCCGCAAATATTATCGCTGGTGCAGATCCTTTATCCCCCGCACGAACGTTTTAGCGTCATGAGCATATTCGGTATTCTTGGCGGCGCGGCTGGCGTGCTCGGCCCGATTCTCGGCGGTGCGATCATTGAATACGATTTTTTCGGCCTGCGCTGGCGGCCGATCTTTCTCATCAATATTCCGGTGGTGATTGTGGCGTTGATTCTGGCGTGGCGCGTTCTTCCCGACGTTAAAAGTCTTCATGCGCGCAGCGTGGATATTCCCGGAACGTTGCTGTCGGTTATCGGCGGTAGCCTGCTGTTATTTACCTTAATTGAAGCCCCTGCGCTCAACTGGCCGTGGTGGCTTTGCCTGTTTCCTTTGGTATCGGCCCTGGTACTCGCGGCGTTATGGCAGCATCTGAAGCAACAAGCGCGGTTATCGGGCCCGGCACTTTTTCCGCCGCAAATTTTGTACGACCGGTTTTTTGTTGCCGGGATTACCATCACCCTGCTCTATCAGCTCGCGACCGCATCTCTGCTGCTAGCCACTTCGCTGGTACTGCAAAATGGTCTGCATCTCTCACCACTGCACACCGCCCTGATGCATATCCCGTTCGCCCTCGGCGCCGCGTTCTCCATTGCGGTTGCCGGACGCCGACTGGTTGCACGTTTAGGGCGCAATATTACGCCCGTTGGCGTAATGGTTCAGCTGATCGCCCTCGCGCTGATGGGGCTGGGCGCGGGAATCGCCCCACCACCGTTTAATCTGCTGCTGTTAGGTTGCGGTTTTGGGCTCTGCGGCTGCGGGATGGGGCTGGTCTCCGCCCCATTACCCGCCTTCTCGATGGCAAAGGTGCCGGTTGCTCATGCGGGGGCGGCATCGGGATTATTCCGCACAGGCCAACAGTTTGGCGCGGCGCTGGGCATGGCCACATTCGGCGGCTATTACCTCAGCCAGACGACGGCCGCTCCGCAAAGCTGGCCCAGCGCTTTTATCACCTTATTACTGTTAAACGGGCTGGTACTGTGCGTTATCGCCCGGCTCAGCCGCAGGCTACCGGAGGACGTTCATCGTCAGCCGCAGCCCACGCATTAAATTTCACTGTCACCCTACAGATAGTAAAAGCAGAGAAGGAAAAGTATGACTCACGACATTGATATTCTGATTATTGGTAGCGGCCCCGCGGGTAGCACCTTCGCCCGTCATCTGGCTGACGGAACATCCGCGACCATCCTGATGGTCGACGCCGGAAGCGCGCTCGGTACGGTAACTGGCGAAAATATTCGTAATCTGCCGACGCCGGCACGGGAAGCCGCCTATAGCATGGCGCAAAAATTTCCGCTGGCGGCCGTGCCTGCCGATCCCCAAGCCGACGTATTGCAGGCTCGCCCGGGCACTCACTTGCTTAATCCTAGGGCGACGGGCACCCCGACGCATCAGGGAATGCCAGCAGCGGCGATGTCCAGCAATATAGGGGGCATGGGCGTTCACTGGACCTGTGCCTGCCCGCGCCCCGGCGGGTCAGAACGAATATCGTTTATCGAACCCGCGCTGATGCAATCGGCCTTCGAAACCGCAGAGCGTTATCTGCACGTCACCCAGCAGGGCTTTCCCGCAACGCCGCTAAGCGAGGGAATTATTGCCGCCCTCAATCAACGTTTCGCATCGGACCGTAGCCGTGAACGTCTGGCGCAGCCGATGCCACTCGCCTGCACGCCTCAGCCCGACGGCAAGCCGAGATGGTCAGGGACAGATGCTATTCTGGGCGAACTCAGGGACGCTGACGTTCGCACACGCCGCGGCCTGGAAATCCGGCCAGATACGCTCTGCCGCCAGATACTGACTCAGGACGGAGAAGCCTGTGGTGCCTTACTCTATCATCTGCCCACCGGCCAGCTGTATCGCGTGAACGCCCGCGTGGTCATTGTCGCCGCCGATGCGCTGCGCACGCCACAGCTACTCTATGCTTCCGGTATCCGCCCTTATGCATTGGGACGCTGGCTAAACGATCAGCCGCAGGTTATCGCCCTGATTGACGTGGATGCGCCGTCTAATGCCGATGCGAAAACCAGCGTCGCCGCCGATGGACGCGACAACGTCTCTGGAGTGACCTGGCTCCCGTTCCACGAGCCAGACTTCCCCTTCCACGGCCAGCTAATGCAAATGGATACGTCCCCTATCGCCTTTAAGCAAGAGGGGCAAAATGCCGGCAAACCGGTGGTTGGTCTGGGGCTTTTCCTTGCCAAAGAACTGCGCGAAGAAGACCGCATTATTTTTGAGGAACAGACTGATGCGCTGGGGATGCCACGTATGCGTTTAGCTTACGACCTTACCCCGGCCGATCTTGCGGGGCTGGATCGGGCGCGTGCGGCGGTAGACAAGGTGGGCGCAGCATTAGGCGGCGTTGCAAACGGCGGCGAGGCGATTATTCTGCCTGCCGGGACATCGTTGCACTATCAGGGAAGTCATCGTATCGGCCCTGAGGATGACGATACCTGCGTGGCGTCACCCGCTTCGCGGGTCTGGGGATTTAATAATCTCTATCTGGGAGGAAACGGCGTCATTCCGACCGCCACCGGATGTAACCCAACCCTCACCAGCGTGGCGCTGGCGGTTATTGCCGCCGATGATATTCTCCGCCGTTTTTTTGCCTGAATGACCGCCGTTTCCTCCTGAACCGAGCGGCCAGAACGCCATTTTAAGCCTCCTGTATTGGGGGCTTTTTTATAACCCTGCAAAAGAAATGGTATTTAGATTTGCAATGTCTCTTATGAGAATTCGCAATTTTTCCGCAGATGAAAATGCCTCCTACTCTTGAGGCCGGAGCCGACACGCTCCTGGCTGTACCCACCTGCAAGATAAAAATATAAAGGAGAACATCGTGAGTAATCATCTGCATTCGCCGGTAAAACAGCGGCAGGCAGGCGTGGCGCAGGGTATTATTATCGTCCTGACAACGTTCCTGCCGATTCTGGCTATTGTCTCACTGGCCCCGGCCGTGCCGACGCTGATTCAACATTTTGCCAACGTGCCCTATGTGGAAACGCTGGTGCCGCTGATGCTCACCGCGCCGGGATTAGTGATTGCTGTTGCTGGCCCCTGTACCGGATGGGTGGCGGATAAATTTGGACGCCGGCGGCTGCTGTTGGGCGCGACCCTGCTGTACGGCATTTGCGGAACGATGCCGCTATATCTGCATACGCTGCCGCAGATCTTCCTCAGCCGACTCGGCGTCGGACTGGCAGAAGCCGTGGTGCTGACAATCGCCAACACCATGCTTATCGACTATTACGACGATAATAAGCGCCGCTTCTGGTTAACGGTTCAGGGCGTGGTTGGCCCGGCAATGGCGGTATTGGTACTCGCCAGTTCCGGCTATCTGACCGCAATGCAGTGGAACGGAGCCTTTATCATCTACAGCTTCGCGCTGCTGCTTTTCCTGGCCATGTATTTCTGGGCTTTTGAGCCCACCAAAACCGCGCAGCAGACGCAGGCCGCTATTCGCGAACAGCGCTTTCCCTGGCCTCGCGTGCTGGCGTTAAGCGCGCTGACGTTCAGCATTGCGGTGATTTATTATGTTTATACGATTAACGGCGCAAATGCATTTCATACGCTGAATAACGCCCAGCCGCAGGAGATTGGCCTGATCATGTCGCTGGTCAGCCTGGCGGTCCCCGCCGGTTCGCTGCTGTTCGGCATTTTAACGCGGCGCTTTTCCCCGCTGCGGGTGATTGCGTTTACGTTGTTGCTGATGGGCGGTGGAATGGTGCTGATGGCGCTGTCCCGAACGGTGTTGCCAATGGGCGCGAGTTCCGTTGTGCAGCAGTTAGGCGCTGGCATGGCCATAAACGCTATGATTTATTGGGTGGGTACGCTCATTCCACCCGCTTATATTGGCCGCGCGATGGGAGCCTGGTCCGGCGCCTTCTTTGCCGGCATGTTTGTGAGCCCTATTCTGGTTGGCCTGCTGCGCCTGCAGATGAACAACAACATTCTGACCGTGTTTATCGTTCTCGGCGTTCTGGCGCTGCTGCTGGCGTTGGCGATTTTTCTGTATACCTTCTCGCGTCACAGTCGCCTGCTCCAGCACGCGAAAGAAGGTAGCGGCTGGCAACTGGCGAAATAAACGCGCGCTCAGTAATGGCCAAAGGCTATTGCTGAGCGACCAGCACCGGTGACATCAAATAGCTTAAGCACATGACACCAAGCTCCTGTTTTAACTGACCCCAGTCCCCTTCTCCGGCGGCGTCGCTTGCCGAGCCTAAGCCCAGGAAACGCGCCAGCGCGGCATAAGAGAGCGTAAAACAAAATTTAACCGCTTTTTCCGCATCGGGATGGCGAATCTCGGTTTCAGAATCCAGCAACAGTTCGGTAAAGGTGCTCTCGTTTTTCACGAATGAGGCTTTACCGATATTCGCGATCCGTTCGTCATCAGCCCGCGCCATAAAGGGACGCAGCATGCCGGCATGTCGACGCAGATATTCTGCCTGCATCTCTATCAGCGCGGGGACTCGCTGCTGCAAAGGTAAATGGCGCTCACGCAGATCGGTTGTCAACTGCAACCACTCGGCATCCAGCCCCTGCATAACCTCAATCATCACCGCGACGAACAGCTCCTCTTTGCCGCTAAAGCGCGCATAGATAGAACCGACGGAAACCCCTGAACGCTTGCTGATTTCAGCGATGGTCAGCATCTCAAACGTACCTTCATGCAGAATCTCACGGCTGGCGCTCATCAGACGCTCAAGCGCAACACGGCTTCGGTCCTGTTTTGGCTTACGCATATCGGGAAGATCGGTCATTGACGTTCATACCTCAGATTCAAAGAAACCCCAGCAGTGTATTGCACTTAGCAGCCCCCCTGCAAATTTACCCAGCCACACCCGATCGCTAATTGTTGCGAATATGTGAACTCTGTCATTTCATTTCCCCGCAAATTAACTAGAATTCGAATTCTAATTTTAATAACCAACAACAAACCATCACTATGACAGGAGCTGCTATGCGTTTTTCCGTATTTCTCGTGGGGCGTTCAACCGCGCCGGAACAAGACAGTTTTGTAATGCGTTCGCTGGCCGACCACGCTCGGCAGGCAGAAGAGTACGGCTTTGATGCCGTCTTTATGCCGGACCACCACTTCACCGGTTATGCGCCGATGTCGAGCGATCCCTTTATGTTCGCCGCCTGGCTGGCCGGACAGCTCAAAAAGATCCACTTCGGCATGTCTGTCACCACCGTTCCCCTGCACCACCCGGTGCGCTTTGCCGAGCGCGTTAACCTGCTGGATCAGCTCTCCGAAGGCCGCCTGCTGGTCGGTATCGGCAGCGGGACGACACCGGAAGAGATGATTGGCTTTGGCGTCAATTACAAAGATGCCTCTAATCTGCTGCAGGAAAATCTCGATCTGGTACAGCGTCTGTGGGACAAAAAAATCGAAGATGAGCCGATTATTTTTGAGACCTCACACTACAAAGGCGCGGTGGTGCAACGCATCGTCCCCACCGCGTGGCAGAAGCCGTTTAACCGCATCATGCCGGTTGCTCTGCGTGAAAGCAGTATGCAGCGCGCGGCAGATAACGGTTGGCCAGCGTTTATTCCGGCGTTTACCCCGCCGATTCCCGCCAGCGACGATCCTTTTGGTCAACTGACCCATTACTTCACTCGCTATCGTGACGCCCTGATCGGCGCAGGCCATCCACAGCCGGTCATCGACCACTGCCTCTCCTGGACCACTCACACCTGGCAATGCGTACATGTGGCCCCCACTGATGAGCAGGCGCGGGAAGAGATGCTGCAAATTATGGGTTGGTATAAAGAAGCTATCGACCGCGAGTACGAATACAACAAGCGCGCGGAAGATCTCAGTGGCGTATCGCTGCATCGCCATCCGGACTGCTTCAGCGAAGAGTGGATCAAAACCTGGTGTCTGCACGGTAGTCCGGAAACCGTGGCGGAAGAGCTTGAGCGCCATCAACAGTTAGGGATCGGCAACGTGCTGCTTGGCTTTACCAACGGCCCGCTGACGGAAGAGCGCCTGCGCCTGAGCCAGCAGTCAATGACGCTGTTCGCAGAAAAAATCCTGCCCCGTTTCCGCTAGAGGTATCACTATGTCCTTTCATTCACCTCGCCGTCAGCCGTTGATTGTCGGTATAGGCGGCACCACGCGCTCCGGTTCAAGCACCGAGCGCGCGCTGGCCGCCGCGTTGGCGCATGCCGAGCGGCTGGGCGCCGAAACCCGACTGTTCGGTGGACGCGAACTGGCGGCCTTGCCGCCGTTTAATCCGGAAATCCAGACCCGCACGCCAGAGGAGATCGCCTTCGTAGAAGCCGTCCGCCAGGCCGATGGCATCCTGCTCGCTTCCCCCGGTTACCACGGCGGCGTATCCGGGCTGGTAAAAAATGCCATCGACCTGCTGGAAGATTTACGCAGCGACGAGCGCGTCTATCTTGATGGCCGCGCGGTAGGCTGTATTGTCACCGCGGCCGGCTGGCAGGGGTGCAACACCACCCTGAGTGCGCTGCGTGATATTGCCCATGCGCTGCGCGGCTGGCCAACGCCGCTGGGCGTTACGCTCAATACCGCCGGAGTATCGCTATTTGACGCCAGCGGACGCTGTACCGAAAGCGCCGTCCAGCAGTCGCTGGAAACGCTGGCGCAGCAGACGCTGGCTTTCGCCCCGCCGGTTCAGAAAGGGAGAGCGTCGCATGCCCGCATTCAACATCTCGCCTGAAAATCTGGCGAAACTGCGCCTGACCGCGGGGATGGGAATGTGGTCCACGCACCCCATTCCCGACACGCCGCTCGGTTCCATTACCCTGTCTGATGGGCCAATGGGCATTACCGGCGGCCGCGTCGATGAACGCGATGTCGCCCTGCTCAGCCCGTGTGGATTGGCGCTGGGCGCAAGCTGGGATCGCGCGCTGGTGCGTCGTGTAGGCAAAGTCATTGGCGAAGAAGCGCTGCGCACTCAGGTGCAGGCGCTGCTGGCCCCTAATCTTAACCTGATGCGCAGCCCGATGGCCGGGCGCGCTTTTGAACTGTTTGGCGAAGATCCCATCCATATCGCCGAGCTGGGGGCCGCGTGGATTGACGGCGTACAGTCAACTGGCGTCGGCTGCGTGGTTAAGCATCTCGTTTGCAACGACTCGGAGACCGACCGGCGCACCATGAACGTGGTCATCGACGAAGCCACGCTGCGCGAAGTCTATTTCTGGCCTTTCGAACGCGCCGCCAGCCGGGGCGTATGGGGAATGTTAACCGCCTATAACCGAGTTAACGGTATCTATTGCGCCGAGCAACAGCAGACGATCGGCCAGTGGTTGAAGGGCGAACTCGGCTGGGATGGGCTGGTGATGTCCGACTGGTTTGGCACACAAAACGGCGTCGCCAGCTTCCGCGCCGGGCTGGATCTGGAAATGCCTGGCCCGGCGCGTCATATGGGCGAACCGCTGGCGAAACAGCTTGAGGCAAGCGATGAGCCTCGCCTCGATGATGCCAGCCAGCGGCTGGCGCGTTTCGTCGAGCGTGTCTCTTCGCCCTACCTCTATGACGCCGCACCCGAGACACAGCGTCAGCGTACCCAAACGCTGGAAGAAGCCGCCGCCGCCGGGCTGGTGATGCTGAAAAACGAGGGCCAACTCCTGCCGCTCTCCGGTATGTCACGCCTGGCGGTTATTGGCCCCAATGCCCTGACCCCCTGCTTTCAGGGGGGCACCTTTGCCCGCGTGGCGCTAATGCCCGATCTTATCTCGCCATTAGCGTCCCTGCGCCGACGTTTTGCTGAAGATGGTGTCACTATTGATTACGTACAGGGCGTCGACAGTGACTACCGCATTCCACCGTTGACGGCACTGCCGCTATTCTGTGATGAGCACCAGCCGGGGCTGGAGGTGGTTTACGCCACTGCCAGCGGAGGTGAGCGCTATCGCGAATGCCGGAATGCTTCATCGCTTATCTGGTTTCGCGATATGCCGGGCGTCGGCGATCTGCTGGCGCTGGATGAAGAGGCCAGCGTCACCGTGAAAACCCGATTTATCGCCAGTCGCAGCGGGCTGTACCGCTTCTGGCTGGGCGGTACAGGTGCGGTCAGACTGACGTTAAACGGTGAGACGGTCGGCCGCTTCAACGGTGAAGCGCTGGACGGCGACATTATGGGTAAGCTGATGCAGGCGGCGAGCGGCACGGTCGACTTCCCATTATCTGAAGGGGAAACGTTGCATCTGACCTTCACGATGACCTTTAACCGCAGCATCGCCCACGGCATCTGGTTTGGTTGCCAGCCGCCGCAGACGGTCGATTTGCTGGCGCAGGCCGTCGAGTGCGCCAGATGCGCCGACAGCGTGGTGATGGTGATTGGGGAAACGGCTGACGCCGGGCTGGAGAGTATCGACCGCGATACCACCGCCCTTCCGGGGCATCAGGTGGCGCTGATTAAGGCCGTTTGCGCTGTTAACCCGCGCACGGTGGTGGTGCTGAATGTCGCGCACCCGGTCGATACCCGTTGCCTGGAGCAGGCAGCAGCGGTGATTGTCGCCTGGTATCCCGGTCAGGAGTTTGGTCCGGCGCTGGCGTCGGTGTTGGCGGGCGATCGCGAACCCGGCGGACGTCTGCCGGTGACCTTTGCCCGCGAGGAGCAGGATTACCCGGTCCTCAACCTTAAACCTGATAGCGAGGGTAATCTCTATTACCGCGAAGGTCGGCTGACAGGCTATCGCCATTTCGCAGCTCGAGAGCGCCAGCCGGCATGGGCGTTCGGCTTTGGCTTGGGTTACGCGGCTATCCGTACCGGCAAAACGCAGTTAAGGACGGTAGGTGAAGATGCCGTTGCCGTGACCCTGACGCTGCAAAACACCGCGAATCGTGATGGGAAAGCCGTGACTCAGATTTACCTGCGCCCGGCGGACGAACCGGCGGCACGGCTGGCGGAGTTCAGCGCCGTTATCGTGCCCGCCATGCAGTCAGTCGATGTCGAGATCCCGCTGGGGGCGATGCTGTTTCGCCGCTGGAACACCCTCACGCAGTGCTGGCAAGTGCATGGCGGACGCTGGACGGTTGAAGTGGGTAGCGCCAGTAACCAGATTGACGCGGTGTTCACGCTGAACGTGGCAGAAAATGGAGAGGTAACGGTCGTCTGAGGGGACAGCGAAATAAGCAGTAAAAAAGGCCCGCTCATTCATTAATGAGCGGGCCTTTTAACTTAGAAGTTCCAGTACATCGAAGATTGGTAAAGCACCGCGTCTTCGCGTTTCGGTACCAGCGTCGGATTATCCTGCCAGGTAATACCGTTGATCCAGTAGATGCCTTTCACCAGACGGAACGCATGCGATAACGAAATGGCATTAATGCTCTGCGGCGCTTCCAGTCCCGCCGGCTCCAGTGAATCGCGGAATTTATGGCTGATAAACGAACGCGTATAGCCGAGCGAGGTCATGTCCTGTTCGCGCCCCGGGAACAGGCCGATATCAAACAGCGTAACCTGGAAATCACTGGTATAGGCGTTCCGATCGTCCGGCGCATAGTTGACTTTGGTGTCCAGGTACAGCCCTAGCGGCAGCCCCTGCTTTGGCTGCGTAAGCTGGACGGTGTTGGCGATATAAAACGCATAGTTATCGCTGCTGTCGCCGGGTTTATCGAAGTAATCATAGTGCGAGGTGTTATAGATCCCCCCGGCGCGGAACCAAAGCGAGCGATCCCGTTCGCTGGCCTCCTGTTTGTAGCCAAATTCGTTCACCAGTATCGGGTTAGCGCCGTCGACATGCCATTTCAGGCCGTAGGGGTTTTGCTCCACGTCGTCCAGATGCCCTTTTGGCGACATACTGCGGCTAACGGCAAAGTTGTTGTAGAGCTTTTTGTCGCTATCGCGGACGATAAAGGTAAAGGTCGGCGTCGGCGCGTTGAGGCTAATGCCCACCTGCACCGGAATCACGCTGGTCGGGCCAAGCGCGGCGGAGGACGAGTTGCCGCCGAGAATCATGCCATAGAACTGGCGTATTAACGGATAGAACCCGTATTGCAGTTCAATCTGGCCATCCAGTAACGGTTGGTTGATGGCAAGCGTGGCAATATTGTGTAAGCGCGGATAGCCATCCTGATAGTTTGACGTTGACCACTGAGGAGAAATGGTAAACTGCGCGTCTTTACTGAAGCCGATGCGCGACAGATCGTAGGTGATATTGAACGCCATAGTTTGCGCCCAGGTGAAGTTTTGCCCGCTATACTCCTGCGGGTCACGCTGCTGGTCGCGCAGGTCGTACAAAATGGTTGGGTTCCAGCTCAGCTGCACGCCCCAGCCATAATCAGCGAGGGTGCTACGGAAACCACCCACATCGCCTATTAACGATTCGCAGATTGAAGGCGCGGTAACCACCTGCTGTGAGCGCGTATTGAGTTTATCCAACTGCTCACAGGTGTATTTATTCTCTTCGGCGAACAACGTTGAAGAGAATAAGGCCAGCGGTAAAATGGGTAATAATAACTTTTGTTTTTTTAGGGTACAGCACAGACTCATAATAAATCCTCAGTTTTTATTTTTGCAGGCAAATAGCGTCCATGCCTCAGTGCATATTGTTATGCGACTGAAGTTCAATTCATTTTTCGGGGATTAATTCATCTGAACATGATTCATCTGGTTATGGACTATTTAGGCATAAGGCTCCCTACCCGCTGTGGGTACAGCGGGGAATAATCATGGTGAAATTAACGCAGGAACTTAATTGATGGTGACACGCCCTCGCGTTCGCGCAGAGAGCAGCGTAATCGTGATAGCAATAGCGAGCGTCATCACGGCAAATATCAGCAGTGAATCCTGAAGCTTGCCAGTGATGCTATTCAGCGCTGTCACACTGACCGGGCTTAAAAACATCCCAAGGAAAAAGAAGGTGTGCCACAGTCCCATTCCTTTTGCCCGGTGCTGAGCAGGCAGCACTTTGATGACCCAGCCGAGCATCAGCGGAATTAACATACCGTTGCCAATCTGCGCAATAAATGCGGCCATAATTCCGGTAATCGCATTTCCCGCCAGCGCAATACACAATAATCCCGTGCCAAATACGCTATAAAAGGTCAGAAACTGCTTTTCAATATGCTGTTTTGCCATGCGTCCGTATATCCAGGCCCCCAACGGCACACCAATACCGGCAACGGCAGTGGCCATACCAATATGACTACTGCTGTGCATGCCCAACTGGTTAAATACCTGGCTAATTTGCAGCGGCTCAAGGAAATAGATCGTCCCGCTCACCAGAGTGATGGCGCAAATAAATAGCATCTGCCCTCGAGGGAACGGCTGCGCTCGCTGTTCTTCAGTTGAGCAGCCCGTCGAACGCGTCAGCGGTTCGCGAGTAAACAACAACAGTCCGGCAAAAACAGGAATGGCCAGCGCATATAAAAAGACCGGCCCGGTCCAGCCAAAAACGCCTAAAAAGCCAGAGGTCAGAATGATCAGCGTCGCCATCACCGAACCCGCCCCGCTTTGCACCGCCAGCCAGCGGCTACGCGCTGCGCCGCTAAAGTAATCACCGATCAGCGCGTTAGCGGTGGTGAGGATAAACGCGTCGGCAATCCCCATGATCATTCTGGCCAGCAGGATAGTCGTCAGGCTCTCCAGCGCGATGGGCAACAAGCCAAACAGCGCATAAACGCCGGTCGCCGCAATCAGTAATCTTCTGCGGCTCATCCGGTCGCCAATTACCCCCGCCAGTGGCGCAACAAGGGCCATGCTGATAGAAGGGACGGTGATAATCATGGGAACCAACAGTTGGGCATGAGGATGTCCCGCAAAATGCGAAAACAGAAGCGGCATGACCGGGATCATAGTGAGCGTCCCCATCACCGGCAACACCGCCGCGAGCATCAGTAACATCGCTTCTAAAGCTCCCGCTGGCCGCGGCGTAGCGTTTACCCTTTGCATAACTCTCACCTCTTGCGCTTCTCATTATCGGTTAAATTGCGAATATGAATTCCAGTTCTAGTTTTAATGTTTAAAAAAAGGCGATATGTCACCTTTAGCCGTTCAGCGCATCTTCCCTAACCGCAACCGTGCATTTTGCTAAAGCTACCCGAGTGTGAACAGAGAATCTGCGATAACGCTCACAACTAAAACAATAAATAAACATTGCATTAACATCATGAAAAATAACCAATAACATTTGTGCGGATTTAATACATCTTAAGACGGGTTCACCCCGCAGAACGCAGGAAAGGTTAAAGGCAAAATGCCACCCCGCTCACAGCAAAGCCCGCCCATAGAAACTCATTAACCGCATTTTAAACGGCCTTAACTCGCCTTAGTGATATTTTGCATTGAGATTTTTCTTTTGGTGAATGATTCATCTGCTGCCCTGCCGTAGCTATCTTCACCGCTGATAGCGACCATCGTTTAGCACGATAAATCCTCTGTCGCAGCGGTATTACAGTTGATGCACATATCAACACCTGCAGGAGAATAATAATGAGATGTTGTCGTGCATACACCGCGCTGGCGGCCGCACTTGCGGTCTGTACCTCTTTACCAACGCAGGCCACGGAAAATGGCGGTACGGTCGTTCCCGTCGGCGTACAGTCTATGCTGCCTGGCTTACTGATGCCCGCCGGTAATTATCTTTATAACTACAACGCCTTCGTTGAAGGTTTCAGCGCGCGGGATAATCGCGGCAAAGACAATGGTCTGGGCATGACGATGAAAACCGAAGCCCACGCCTTTCGTTTTCTGCACGTCAGCAATCCGGACTGGTTAGATGTCGGCGATCTGGGTTTTGAAGCCAACGTGGTGTACACCCGCAGCAAGTTGGATATGCACTATATGGATCAATCCACCGCCTCGGGCCTGGGCGATATCACCGTCGGCCCTTCTCTGGGCCGCCATCTGGGTGCCTATAACGACATTTTCACTCTGTTGGTGACTGCGCCCACCGGCGATTATGACAAAAATCGCCTGGCCAACGTCGGGCGAAACTATTGGGGGATCCAGACCTCCTGGGCGTGGACGTGGTATCCCCGTCGGGATGTGGATATCAGCGGCCTGGCCAAAGTGGTGTACAACACGCGTAACCCGGATACCGATTATCAATCGGGGGTTGAAACCAATATCGAATACTCGGCTAACTACTATTTCGCGCAAAATTATTTTATTGGCCTGAGCGGATTCTGGCACAGCCAGATCACCGACGATAAGCAGCACGGAGACAATATTGGTAACCGGATTAACGAGGTGACGCTGGGGCCGCAGCTGGGATGGGGAACGCCGCAATACGGCGCCTACTTCTCGTGGAAGCGGGCGCTGTATAGTAGAAACACGATGGATGTGTCGCAGCTTTGGTTAAATACGTTTATTGCGTTTTAATCGCGACAATGGCGGAGAATCCCTACTCCGCCTGTTCCCGCGACACCGCCAGCGCCACGCCCTGCCCGCCGCCAACGCACAGCGTGGCTAACCCGCGAACGGCATCACGGCGCTGCATTTCATGCACTAGCGTCACCAGAATACGGCAGCCGGACGCCCCAATAGCGTGCCCAAGCGCGATCGCCCCGCCGTTAACGTTCACCCGCTCGGCAGGCCAGCCCATCTCCTGATTAACGGCCAGCGCCTGCGCTGCAAACGCCTCATTGGCTTCAATCAGATCGAGAGACTCAACACCCCAGCCCGCCAGTTGCAGACATCGCTGCGACGCCGCCACCGGACCAATGCCCATCAACGCAGGTTCTACACCCGCCGTAGCGCTGGCGACAATAGTCGCCATCACCGGCAATCCCAGCGCAGCGGCGCGTTCCCGGCTCATCACCAGTACTGCCGCCGCGCCGTCGTTCAGCGATGAGGCGTTACCGGCAGTGACGGAGCCGTCGGCAGTAAACGCCGGGTGCAATGCAGCCAGTGAAGCTAGCGTGGCGTCATGCCGTGGCTGTTGATCCTCGCTGACGATCCGTGTCTCTTTTTTGCCGACGAGAGTGACCGGCACGATTTCCGCGTGGAACCGCCCGCGCTGCTGCGCGATATGCGCTTTCTGTTGCGACAGCAGCGCGAACTGATCCTGTGCTTCGCGGCTGATAGCGTATTTTTGCGCCAGATTTTCCGCCGTGTTTCCCATGGCATAATCGTTAAACGCATCCCACAAACCATCGTGCAGTATGCTGTCGAGAATCTTACCGTGGCCGAATCGCTGTCCTTGTCGCGCATCGCTCAGCAGATAAGGCGCCTGGCTCATGCACTCCTGTCCGCCGGCAATGACGATTTCCGCCGTACCGTTTTCTATGCTTTGCGCCGCCAGTTGCACCGCCTTCAGGCCCGATCCACAAACCAGATTGACCGTCATCGCGCTGATCGTCACTGGCAGCCCGGCATGCAGCGCCGTCTGGCGGGCCGGGTTCTGCCCGCATCCGGCGGTGAGCACCTGCCCCATAATGACTTCATCGACGGTATCCGCCGATACGTTGCTTTGCGACAGCAGCGCTTTTACCACTATGGCGCCAAGTTGCACCGCGCTTTGCGTTGCCATTTCACCCATAAAACGACCGGTCGGCGTTCGTAACGCCGCGACGATTACTGCTTCATTTTTCATCTGTCTTCACACCCGCATCTCAGGAACCACATCCGGAACACGCAGCGGTCCCGCGGTTTTAGCGATAATTTCCTCAACGCTGACACCCGGCGCGCGTTCGCGGAGAATAAATTCACCGTGGGCAATTTCCAGCCACGCCAGATCGGTTAATACGCGGTGAATGCAGTTGACGCCGGTCAGCGGCAGCGTGCAGTGGCTAAGCAGCTTCGACTCGCCCTCTTTCGACGCATGGGTCATGGTGACAATGATATTGCGCGCCCCCGCGACCAAATCCATCGCTCCGCCCATCCCCTTAACCAGCTTGTTGGGGATCATCCATGAGGCGATGTTCCCCTGCGCGTCCACTTCGAACGCCCCCAGCACGGTCAAATCGACGTGCCCGCCGCGAATCATGGCAAACGAATCGGCGGAGTTAAAAATCGCCGCTCCTTCCCGCGCGGTGACGGTCTGTTTGCCGGCGTTGATCATATCGGCATCAAGGGTCTCCTCGGTGGGGAATCCGCCCATGCCGAGCAGGCCGTTTTCCGACTGCAACATCACATCAATTCCCGGCGGCACGTAGTTGGCGACCAGCGTCGGGATGCCAATACCTAAGTTAACGTAATCGCCATCACGCAGCTCCTGCGCGACCCGACGGGCCATCTGTTCACGCGTTAGCATCGCGACCTCCGTTCTGTACGGTGCGCTTCTCAATGCGCTTCTCACAAACGCCCTGGATCAGGCGATGCACGTAAATTCCCGGCGTATGAATCTGCGCCGGGTCCAGCATGCCCGGCGGTACGATCTCTTCCACCTCGGCAATGGTTATCTTCGCGGCGGTCGCCATCAGTGGATTGAAGTTCTGCGCCGTATGGCGGTAAACAATGTTGCCGTACCAGTCGGCCTTCCAGCCTTTAATGATGGCGATATCGCCCTGAATCGCCGATTCGAGAATGTAGTGACGATCGCCAAAGCGCCGCGTCTCTTTGCCCTCGGCGACTGGTGTGCCGTAACCGGTAGCGGTAAAAAAGGCGGGGATCCCCGCTCCTCCGGCCCGCAGCTTCTCCGCGAGCGTACCCTGCGGCGTCAGTTCGACCTCCAGTTCGCCACTCAACAATTGCTGTTCGAACAGCGCGTTTTCCCCGACGTAGGAGGCGATCATTTTGCGGATCTGTCGGTTTTCCAGCAGCAGTCCAAGGCCGAAGCCATCGATGCCGCAGTTATTGGACACCACCGTCAGATCGCGCACGCCGCTGGCGCGGATACCGGCGATCAGGTTCTCCGCAATACCGCACAGCCCAAACCCACCCGCCAGCACGGTCATGCCATCACGAAGCCCTTCAAGCGCGGCTTCAATACTGGCCACGCGTTTATCAAGCCCTCTCATCGCTACCCCTCCACGATCGCCACGGCGCGGGTAAAGCCCGCCGATCCGCGTTTGATTTTGTAGGGGAAACAGCTGACCCAGAATCCGCTGTCCGGCAGCTGTTCCAGGTTGGTCAGCTTTTCCATCTGGCCGTAAGCGATGTCCCGCCCGGCTTTATGCCCTTCCCAGATAAGCGAGGCGTCGCCGGTTTCGCGAAAACGATCGCGGGTATAGCTGAACGGCGCATCCCAGCTCCAGGCGTCGGTGCCCACCACTCTGACGCCTTGCTCCAGCAGCCACAGCGTGGCGTCGCGGCCAATGCCGCAGCCGCGCTGTAAATACTCTTTTTCGCCATAGCACGCACCGGCGGCGGTGTTAATCAGCACGATATCCAGCGGCGACAGCGTATAGTGAATACGCGCCAGCGCTTGCTGAAGATCCTGCGGCTGAAGGATATCGCCGTCCGGCGCATCGCGAAAATCGAGCTTAACCCCCGGTCGCAAGCACCATTCCAGCGGCAGCTCATCAATCCCAAACGCCGGTTCCCCGCCGTTGGTGGTGGAGCTGTAGTGCCACGGCGCATCCATATGGGTGCCGTTGTGCGGGGTCATCGTCAGCCGTTCACTGGCCCAGGCCTCCTGGCCCGGCATCTGCTCTTTTTCCAGCCCCGGAAACATGGCCGCCATTTCGGGCCAACCCTGCTGGTGATCCATATACTCAATTTGCGGCAGCAGCGGCGGCGGATCGGTCCACGGATTGTTGTCCAGCGTCACCGACAAATCGATAAGCCGTTTACCTTGTAAAAGATTCATAAGCGGTTTTCCTGATTAGGTTATGACGACATCACCACGCGTTGTTGAATCGCGCCGAACAGTTCGCCGCCCTCTGCGGTGCGACTCTCCATAAAGATTTCATCGCCCGGCTGCAAAAAGGCGGTTTGCGGCGCGCCGCTGGCGATGGTTTCCAGCGCGCGCACTTCCGCAATGCAGCTGGCGCCTTTAGAGGCGTCATGCCCGGAAATGGTACCGGAACCAATCAGCGTTCCGGCACGCAGGCGACGGGATAGCGCGGCGTGAGCGATCAGCTCGCCAAAGTGAAAATGCATTTCGCCGCCGGACTGATGACCGAACGGTTCGCCGTTACGTCGCACGCTAAGCGGTAGCGCCAGCCGCCCGTCGCGCCAGGCGTCACCGGCTTCATCCGGAGTGACCGCCACCGGGGCAAAGGCGCTGGACGGTTTGGCATGAATAAACCCAAAGCCGGTTTTCATCTCGCGTGGTGCCAGCGCGCGCAGACTGATATCGTTGACTTGCAGCACTAAACGCACGTGCGACAACGCCTGACGGGCATCGCAGCCCGCCGGAACCTCATCGACCAGCACCGCGTATTCCCCTTCAAAGTCCAGCCCCCACTCAACGTTGCCGCAGGGAATATCCGCATGGGCAGCGAGAAAATCATCGCCGCTGCCCTGATACATCAGCGGCGTTTGCTCCACGCCCTCAATTGGCGGCAGATTAAACGCCTGCTGCATCCGCTCGCCGTGACTGAGAAACGCGGAGCCGTCCAGCCACTGCCAGGCACGCGGCAGCGGTGCCAGCAGTTGTCGGGCGTTAAACGGTTGTGCCCCGGCGATATCATCGTGGTTCAGCGCCAGGTAACGCTCCTGCAGCGCGGGCTCGACCAGCGTCCAGCGCTCTATCGCCTCCTGTAGAGTGGCGGCGATCCCGGCGGCGCTAACCATCCGCTGGAGATCGCGAGACACCACCATCAGCTCGCCGTCGCGTTCGCCGTTATCTCGTGTTGCCAGTTTCATCATCGTACTCCGTGAGTGTGAGCCACCCCTCGTCCGTTATCGCCCATGCCAGCGGGGTGAGCCGCTGCCCAAGACAGGCCCCCTGAATGCACAGGCCGCTGTCCGGTTCAAACAGCGCACCGTGGGCGAAGCACGCCAGTTTGTCGCCGCTGCCGTTAAAAAAGGCGTTTCGCCGCCAGTTCAGCGGCGTGTCCAGATGCGGGCAGCGGTTGCGCCACAGGTAAATCTGGCCGCGATAGCGGATAGCAAACACCGTGGTTTGCCCGCACTGCTGCGGATCAAACCCCAGCGCTTCGCCCTCGCCCAGGCTGTCGACATGACATAACGGTTGCAGGGTGCGCATGATTATTTGGCGTTATCCGGGCCGGGAGCCCATTTTTCACGCAGGTTAAACAGGAAATACTGCGAGTTGTCCGCGCCGGGAAGCGCCTCCCGCGGCTGCCAGCTATCATCATGGCGGTCCATATCGGCGTCATATTCAATATGGCAACCGAGCGGGCTGTTGAAGTACCAGAACCAGTTGGAGCCCAGCTGATGACGGCCCGGCCCCCAGAAGGACTGATAGCCTTTTTCAACAAACCGGCTGCCCGCCATCATCAGTTCAGTCGGCCCGCCCATATGGAAGGTGAAGTGTTCAATGCCGGTCATAAACGGCGGCGCCTGGATGAGGAACAGCGTGTGGTGATCGAGCGTACCGCCCGGGCGCAGGAATGGGCCTACGTGGGTGAAGCGGTCGGTGCAGACAAAACCAAGGCGCTGATAGAACGCCTCGGCCCGCGCCGAGTCGGGGACAAAATAGACCACATGGGACAGCGAACGCGGCTCGGTAGGCATGGAGGCACTGGCACCGGTATGGTTCACCGGGCGCGTCTCTTCATCGCCGGGGGCGTTAATTTTTTCGGCGCTCAGCACCAGCGTCCGACGCTGCGAGACGCGAAAACCCAGCGCAAAGCCCATGTCGTCACGGCTATGCAGCACGCCGTTATCATCGAAACGCACTTCGCGGTCTTTGTGCAGTTCCGCGGCGATGGCCGTCAGCGTCGCTTCATCGGCAACACCGTAGACGGTTTCGCGCAGCTGGCTGCCGCTGGCGAGCGGCGCGGGCAGAGACGGATCGTCACGCTCGCGCAGCAAAACGCCGGTGCCGTCCAACGCCTGAAAGTACCCGTCTTCGCTCTCTTGCAGGCCATAGTCGGTCAGAAACTGCCGACAGCCCGCCATATCATCGACGCCAAAAACCAGATAATCCGGACCCAGAATATTCATAAGTGTTCTCCCTGGTAAGACAGGTTATGCCACGCGGCCACCGAGCGTTTGCGCGACCCAGTCAGCGATGTAATGACCGGCATTGATGGAGTTATCGAAGCTGGAGTGTTGAACACCGCCTTCGCGTGCGGTGAAGATTTTCAGCTCGCGCTGCGGGCTGTTCACCAGTTGCTCGTAGGTACGCTGTGCCCACTTGAGCGGAATCTGCGAATCCTGTTCACCGTGTGTGACGAGGAACGGTACGCGGATACGGTCAAGGATGCCGTCAAGATGGACGTTTTCGGCAATGCGCATAAAGGCTTCAATATCTTCGCCCCCCCACACCCAGCGCACGTGTTCCCAGTAATGCGGCACCGGGAAACTGCCCTCTTTTTCGCGGCGACGCTGCTGCACGTTGCGCCAGTCATGATTCGCGCCCCACACCACGCCGCAGGCAAATCGCGGTTCGAACGCCACCGCGCGCGGGCAGTAGTAGCCGCCAAGCGAGACGCCTTCCATACCGATTCGCCTCGGATCGACGTCCGGCTGCTGTTCCAGCCAGTCCACGATGCGCGAGGCCCAGTGTTCACTGTCAAAGCGCGCCTTCAGATTATGCAGACGCAGCGCTTCGCCGGTGCCTGGCTGATCGACCACCAGCGATGACACGCCGCGTTTCGCCAGCCATTGCGGTAGGCCGACCAAATATTTCATCTCTTTAGTGGAGTCGAGGCCGTTAACCTGCACCAGCAGCGGGGCGCGCACGGCGTTGCCCTCGGCGCGAACATACAGGGCCGATAAGGTGGTGCCTTCATAAGGGATTTCAACGCGCTGGCAGTTCGCCTGGGTATAGCGGCAGCCGAGATCGAACACTTCGCGAAAACGGCGATACAGCGCATCGCGTCCGGCGGCGCCGTGGGCCTGTAAACGTTCGCAGGTCAGATAGTAGTTGGCGGCGCGCAGGTACTTTTCACCGGCGGAGAAAAGCCGTTCGCGCTGCTCGTCTTCCTGCGCGAGGGCGCAGAGTTTGTCGGCCATCGCTGACCAGTTTTCCCGAAAAGCGCGAGTACCTTCGGCATCCGGATGCTCAGAGGCCGCCATCAGCGGCGCACACATCTCTTCAATTTCGCCAATACGCGCGCCCATTTCGATGGAGAGATCCACCGACAGGTTCCAGACATAATTATGGGGGAAATAACGAAACATAACGGTATCCTTCAACGTTCAATCGCAGGGGACAGTATTTCTGTCACCCCGGCACTCTCACACAGAGTGCCGGGACGCGACTAATCGCATGTCAGGATGCCAGCTATCAGCTCTGGCAATACTTCACGGGGATATCAGATATCCCCGGAAATGATTTTGTCTTTTAGCCAGTTAAAGATAGGGTCACGATCGAGGCTACGATGCCAGCAGATAAATTCGCGCATTACCGGCAGTTCTACCGGCACCGGGAAAATGCGCAGCGGCAGATAGCGCGCATATTGCGCCGCCAGCCGTCGATGCATCGTCGCAATGCGGGAGGTACCAATCAGCAGAAGTGGTAGCGAATGATAGCTGTTAGCGACCACTTCCAGCCTGCGCGTCAACCCGGCTTCAGCGAACAGTGCCTCCTCAAGACCCGGTTGACGTTCACGGCCAAATTCGACGGCGATATGACCCAACCGTCGCCATGTATCCAGCGTCAATGTATGGCCAATTTCGGGGTTTTCTTCCCACGCGACGCAGACAAACTGCTCCTCAAACAACAGCTCAGCAGGCTGTTCCGCCGGCATAAAACGCTCCGGAGCCACCATCATGTCCAGTTCTCCCCGATTGAGCATGCCGGTGGACTGATGATCCGGTGCCAAAAAAGCGAAGGTAATATTGGGCGCCTGCTGATGCACGACCTGCAGTACGTTTTTTAGCATGACGTTGATCACGTAGTCAGAAGCCATAATACGAAAATGACGTTTACTGGTCGCAGGCTCGTCAATGGGGCGTCTGGCAATTGACGTTTGTATTTTGAGTAGCACCTCCTGAATAGAGGGATGCAGCTCGCGAGCCAGTGGTGTCGGCTGCATTTTTCGTCCGACCTGGGTCAGGAGGTCGTCCTCAAAATAGGTGCGTAAACGGTTGAGTACGCCGCTGGTCGCTGACTGGGTCATATGCAGGCGCCCCGCGGCGCGGGTGATATTCTGCTCATCCAGCAGCACGTCCAGCGCCACCAGTAAATTTAGATCAAGGTGCTGATAACGCATTCTCATCTTACCTATGACTAGTTTTTTTCTATCCTAAAGGCAGAAATTAACATTACGTTAACCATTAATTCACCATCAAGACACCAATATTGTTTTTTGCGATAGCGATCATCTTGCTTTGCGATTGGCCCCGAGCTTGTCACGTTAAGTAGGCTCTTTCTCAGGTCCCCTACAAAGAGAACGGATAATGGCAATAAACAAAGTATTGATCGTGGGCGGCGGTATTGGCGGGCTCTGTACGGCTATTGCCCTGCGTCGCGTGGGTATCACCGTCGATTTGGTGGAAATTCAGCCACAGTGGCGAGTTTATGGCGTTGGGATCATTCAGCAAAATAATGTGGTGCGGGAGATGCAGCGCCTGGGCGTCCTGGAACATTATCTGGATGCCGCCTGGCCTTTCGACCGGGTGTCACTGCATACGATGAACGGCCATCCGCTGGCCAGCTTTCCCGGTGAGCGCCTCGCGGGTGAGCAGTTCCCCGCCAATGTCGGGATTTCTCGCCTCGCACTCCATCAGGTGCTGTGTTCAAAGGCCAGCGAACTAGGCGCGTCCATCACCAATGGTAAAACCGTGGCGCGGATGCAGCAGGACGCCGACGGCGTCGACGTGGTGTTTACCGATCAAACGCAGGGTCGCTACGATCTGTTGATTGGCGCGGACGGGATTTACTCTTCCATTCGCCAGATGCTTTACGGTCAGCGCTATATCCCGCGTTTTACCGGGCAAGGCGTATGGCGCTATAACTTTTCTCGTCCTGAGCAGGTTGATCACCTGATGTGTTTCGTCGGTAAAGACAGCAACTGCGGGCTGGTACCGCTGGGGCAGGATCTGATGTATCTGTTCGTGACCTCCCATGAGCCGGATAACCCACGCTTTGCCCACGACACGCTGGCCGCGCAAATGCGTCAGCGGATGCCGGCGGATGACGGAATAATAGGTCAGCTGCGCGAGCAGATCGTTGATAACGATGGCGTAGTCTATAAGCCGCTGGAGGAGCTGTTTGTCGATGCGCCCTGGTATCAGCAGCGCGTGGTGCTGATCGGCGATGCGGTTCATGCGACGACGCCGCACCTGGGTCAGGGCGCGGGCATGGCCATCGAAGATGCTCTGGTGCTGGCGGAAACATTACAAATCTGCGACAACCCGGCAGAGGCGCTGCCCGCGTTTTATCAACGTCGCCGCGGCCGTTGTTACCGTATCTGGCAGGACTCGCTGCGCGTAGGCGAAAGCGAAATTCGCCATGACCTGAACTTTGACCGCCAGAAGGTGATACGGGAGATGATGGCGTTTACGGCACAGCCAATTTAATCCATAGAGAAGCCCGGCATACCGGGCTTTTTGTATTATGCGGAAAGCGGCAAGGTTAAAGCTTCCGTGCCGAGCAGCACGTCATTGTCTAAATCAAAGGGCAACGCGTGGAGCCGGAGCGTATTGGGCAACATAAAGGGGCCCAAAACCGTATCGAAATTGCAGGTACGGGGATAGATCAACAGAAGATCCTGCTCCGCCTGTAAATAGCGCATCCCATATGCCAGCATTTGATACATATCGCTCTGCGCCAGGCCAAAATTAGCCCCTCCGGATGCCGGACACTTCCACTTGGTGTCGAGCACCCAGCGCCGCTCGCCCTGAATAAGCAGTAAATCAGGCTTCAGGAGAAACAGCTTGTCCGCATTGTACTGGCAGAGATGTTCGCTGGCGGCCTGAGTATGCAGCTGTGCGCCCAGCTGTAGCTGTTTACGCAGAACGTTCGCCACATGCTGTTCAAACAGACGCTCCATTGGAAACAGCAGACTGATTCCCTTTGAATCCCCCTGAATGGCCAACGGCAGATGCTCGCCCAGAATCAGCTCGCACCACGGTTTAATCGCGGCATACTGCTCCATTAAGCGATTATGCCCCCAGCAGGCGAAATCCTGGTTGACCTGATGACTGGGCGCCACTTCACGCATCAATCCAATCAACTCATGTGACAGTCGCCAGTTCTGCACTTCCTGAGTCATCCGTCCTATTTTATCTACCGCCAGCCGCAGTAAGCGATTCTCAGGGCGATCCGGTAAAAACAGGGAATGCCGTTGATGGAAACGGTGCAACCGGGCCGGTGACTGGCGCATCTGGCGGGTCATATCCAGCTGACCACGTAAGAACGGCTGTTCGTCCTCTACCCACTGATAATCAAAACGCAGTCCGCGCTTAATCAGCCTCCCCAGCTCCGTAAGAAACTGACGCATAACCCATTCACTGAGCGGATAGCGGAAAAGATTCAAATCGGCCACACCGGCCTCCCGCCAGGGAAGGTTCAACGCCGAGGCGATTAAGCGGCACATCAATTGCCGGTTTTGTTCAATACTGTCAGCCGCGGAATAATGCTTGGGTAAGATCTCAATATGCGTTCCGCACGGCGTGCTAATTGTACCGACATAGCTGTCTAATCGCAGCGTACGGCGATCTTTGACCTCCACCAGCCTCACGCCATTATCGCTAAAACGGGACTGCATCTGGCAGAGCCATTCAAAGGCGCTGAGGCTTATTTCTGCATGGTCTAACGTTGTCACCGAATGGCCCGATACGGGCGTACTCAGGTGCGCATATTCGCGCACCGTTATCCATGTTTGCTTCACCTATACAGCTCCAGAAATATACAGATAGCTCTCAAGATGATGGAATGCCTGCGGATTAAGTACCCATCGGCGATCCTGAAGCGTTGCCGCCCGCTGTGCGCCAAACAGCGCGGTGAGCGATGTCTCTTCTCCCGGCTGACGGATAAAGCGCCAGCGCGCATCACGGCGGTTATCGTCATTCAGCACAAGGCTAATTCGTTCCCAATCTTCAAAGAAGTACTCCTGCAACAGCGGAATGATTTGGCTACTGAAAATATGAGCCAGCAGGCTAACCGAGGGATCGTCTTTGAGCGGCAGCAGGATGGCGTGCCCGATACAGTGATCGCGGTCCAGCAGGACTTCAATACGCTGATTGATAATGTTGAGCAGATCGCCAATATTCACGCAGGTGCCATTATCTTCGATTTCAATATCAGCGAGCAACGAACTGTCTGGCTGCATTTCGATGAAATGGAAGCGGCGACGCAGGGCAATATCCAGACCGGATAATGACCGGTCAGCCGTATTCATGGTGCCGATGATCCACAGATTTTGCGGTACGCTGAACGGCTTCTTCGAATAAGGCAGAATAACTTCCAGCCCCTCGCCTGCTCCTCCCCGCTTACCGGCCTCAATCAGTGTGATCAGCTCACCAAAAATTCGCGAGACATTTCCACGGTTAATCTCATCGATTATCAGCACATGAGGCAGAGGGGCCGTTGTCTCACGCTGTATTAACGGATAGCCCGCCTCCCGCAATCCGGCAAACAGATCGGTGACATTTATCCGCCATAGCGGGTACATCGTCATTGGCCGCAGCGAGCAGTTGTCATTAAGCGAAAGAATATTGAAGCGAATATTGCTCAGCAACCAGTTAACCGGCAGCCGATGTACATAGTCTTCCCTGACACCCGACGGAGTATCCGGCTGGTACTCATAAGACCCGGTCACAACGCCAACAGCACAAATTTCATTGACGCTGGCGAGGCAAAGCAGAATATCTCCCGGTTTGGCTTCCTGGCTGAAATAGGCCAGAGAATTACGTTCATTGCGGCCTAAATTCAGCGCCGGGTCATAGACATCGACAGCCGTAAGATCGCCAAGATGCTCCCAGCCAATACGCGCTTCACCGTTTGCAAAACAGTACTGCCGCGTTTCCTGGCTCGAGTTAACTTCCTCGATGGAAATCTTCCAGATCTTCGCCTGCGGATCGATACCTAACGCCTGCTCCGTCTCACGTTCTCGACGAGCGTTATTACACATACGTTTGAAAATACCGTCTTCGATGCAATAACTTAACTGACCGTCTTCTTCCTTTTCCTCAATGGGAGCATTGATTCTGGCGCGAATACCTTCCACAAAGTCTTCATAGCTAAAACTCTGGTGGAACGTCACAAAAGCAATTTGTTCCTTTTTCACCAGTTCATCAAAGCGGGCTTTCAGCACACTGCGGTCTCCGGCCTCATCCGAATCATGTCGGGCCAGCAGTTGCGGATCCAGAATTTCGAGCGCTTTATTAACCGTATGATACGTTTTACCCGTTCCCGGCGGCCCGTACAGGATTTGGTTTAACGGCGGCATTTTCTCTGATATTTCAGCGGTATCGTCATCATCTGCTTCTACCTGCTCATCCTGCCGCCAAAGCTGCATACCATACTCCAACGCCGGCACATCGCCTCTGCTCTCCATCAGGATGCCATAGGCGGTAACGTGGTTAATTTTTGTGTCGCGGCAAAGTTCACGCAGGCGCGCTAATTTATAAATCGGCAGCAGGACAGGATTAGCGTGATCCTGATAAATGAAAGCGAGTTTCCATTTGAGCGAAGTTTCAAAATCCAGCTGTTCAATAGCCTCAAGATTCCCGTGTGTAACGGCGTTAATGACTTTCAGGATATTATCTTTAACCGTTGCAAACGCTTCTTCGGCGGTCGTGCCATATTTCTTTTTCCACGAATAAAGTTCATCTATCTGGATAAAGTCACGTTCGCCTTTCGGCGGAGCAGCTCGCATATAGATACCAAACTTGGAGGCATCTCCCCCAGCATTTGAGCCGAGATAGCGGCCCTGGCCAAACTCCAGCCACCAGGCCAACGTCTCTTTATTTCCTGCGTCGGTATACTCACTCAGCGTCATACTGGCTATCCGCTCAGCGGGCCATTTCCGCAAAAACGCATCCAGGGCTTGTTGCCTTTCCTGCGAATTGATACTCATTGTTTCCCCCACGCGTTTATTTTGTCATTTTCACCGATAGATAACATCGACCTTATGGCGCTTAGCTTTAGCGTCATAAACATATTTCTAATTATTTCAACGGAGGATAAACCTATCAATATTTCAACAAGATAGCCATTATTGCAACAGGTTTGCGACACAAAAATATGATATAAAACAATTCTTATGCCTGGCACCATGAATATGCGCAGAGGTTTCTGATAATAAAGTCGTATATCTCCTGTTGCGCCATCAGAAGATCAATCCGCGTTGCCGGATCCGCGCCTTTCTTGTACTCTTCCTCCGCTAAATTTCATCAACGATGGACGCTCATGACTGCGCATACCTCTAAAGACCCTCTACACGGCGTAACCCTTGAAATGCAGGTTAACGCGCTGGTCGCACGCTACGGCTGGGATCGGTTGAGCCAACTGATCAAAATCAACTGTTTTAAGAATGACCCCAGCGTGAAGTCCAGCCTCAAATTTTTGCGCCGTACGCCCTGGGCGCGTGCGGAAGTTGAAGCCTTATATCTCGATGCCTTACATGACGAAGTTGACGTGACGCCGGCAGAACCGGCGTTCGATCCGTGGGCAAATAGCCGCGCTAAGCGCTGATGCGTACTAACGGTTTGCCCTATAAACCGTTGTGATATCAGACAATGACCGACGCACGCTGGCGTCGGTCATTGTCTTTACAGGAAGAATTTCACCGCCTGCTGCAGCGTGGTTGCTATACCCCACAGCAGCGGCACGCTAACGGCCAGCCAGCTTGCCGTCATTAACAGCGTCGACGGCTGAGCCTCCCAGGTCAGCTGAGCATTTTTATTGATGGTATACAACCCCTTCGCCTGCTGCTGCTGTTCGGCAGTCATCGCGTATTTCTCCGGCAGCGGCCGCACCAGCTGGTTGCAGATAAAACCGATGATCAGCAGGCCGGTCAGCACTATCAGCGTAATGTCATAAACCCGCTCGGGCGTCACACCATGCGCCAGCTGATATTCACGCAGATAGTTCACCAGCACCGGGCCGCTAATCCCCGCCGCCGACCAGGCGGTCAGCAGCCGCCCATGAATCGCCCCTACCATTTGTGAACCAAAAACATCGGCAAGATAGGCCGGAATGCTGGCAAAACCCCCGCCGTACATCGAGATAATAACGCACAGCGCGCAGACGTAGAGCGCCACGTAACCGCCATGGTTGACCAGCGGCAGCGTGCCGTACAGCACCGCGCCCAGGCAGAAAATGATCGCAAAAGTCATTTTGCGTCCGCATAAATCAGAGACCGATGCCCAGAAGAAACGCCCCAGAATATTAAACAGGCTCAGTAAACCGGTGAATCCCGCCGCCATGGTGGCAATGCGCTTCAGCTGTTCGCTATTCAGCGCATACCAGTTCAGGTCGAGCGACAGCAGCTTGCCGGCAAAGATCTCCTGCAGCATCGGCGACGCCATGCCGAGGATGCCAATACCTGCGGTAACGTTCAGCCACAGTACCAGCCATAGCAGCCAGAACTGCGGCGTACGGCAAGCCACGCTCACGTGAACCTGAATAGTTGAGTGATTGCGGATCGTGTTCTGCGCTTTTTCTCCCGATGGGTGCCAGCCCATCGGCGGTAAGCGGTAGCCAAAGGTACCGCAGAGCATAAATAACGCGTAGATCGCCGCCAGTGCCAGGATACTTTGCCACACGCCGTTACCTTCCGGCCCGGCAAAGAAATTCATCAGCGCGTTAGCTAACGGTGCGCCCACCAGCGCCCCGCCGCCAAAGCCCATAATCGCCATCCCGGCCGCCATACCGCGTTTATCAGGAAACCAGCGCAGCAGCGTGGAAACCGGGGAAATATAGCCAAGCCCCAGGCCGATCCCGCCGATCACCCCGGCCCCCAGCCACAGCAGCCAGAGCTGATGAAAATAGATCGCCACGCTGGATAGCAGCAGCCCTCCGCACCAGCACAGCGTCGCTACAAAGCCCACCAGCCGTGGCCCTACCTTCTCCAGCCAGCTTCCCCATAATGCTGCCGAACAGCCGAGAAACACAAAAAACAGCGTATAAGTCCACCCGAGCATGGAGATCTTCCAGTCGCAGTCGCGGGTCACCAGCTGCTGCCAGAAGGAGAGGTTAACTGGGCATTGTAAGTGCTCGCTAACACCAATAAGCTGGGACATCGGTAGCCAGTAAACGGAAAACCCATAGGCCATACCGATGCAAAGATGGACGGCCAACGCAGCGGGCGGCACCAGCCAGCGGTTAAAACCCGGTCTGGCGATAATCCGCGGTTTGGCAAAAAACTCGCGCAGCGGTGAAACCGGTGCGGTGGCGATGTTTTCATTCATTTGCGCCATATTCCTGTCCTTTTCATGTGTAATGGCCGACGAACGCGCCGTCGGAGACAGGAGGTAAAAGGCAAGAAAGGTGCCATTCGCTCAAAATACGTACAGAAATGACGACTGAAGCGAGCAAGCAGCACCTGACTAACAGAACAAAAAAACCAGCTATAGTCGGTTAAATTATGAACGGGTATACATACGAGAGGATAATGTCGATTTTGATAACGTCGCTCTCAGAGTGATACGACAGCGACGTTGGTTTCCGCAGGCGGATCTAGATAACGATCAGATCGTATTTTTTGATCTTGCGATACAACGTAGCAATCCCGATACCTAACTCGTCTGCTGCCTGCTTTTTATTGCTATAGCGGCTCAAGGCATCGCGAATCATCTGACGTTCCATCTCTTCAAGCCCGGTAACCCCCTCCTCTTCTTTCGCGGTTTTCAGCACCGTTGTCCCTCGGGCATCCGCGCGTTCGCCGATTTTTCCACTGCTCACCAGGTTTGGCGGCAGCAGCGAAACATCAATCACTTCGCCGGAAGGCACCACGTTGACCAGATATTCCATCAGGTTGCTCAACTCACGAATATTGCCCGGCCAGCGATAGCTTTTCAGCAGTGCAATCACCTCCGGCGCGACACCGGGATAGACCAGCTCCAGCCGACGGGTATGCAGATGCAGGAAATAGTGAATCAGCAGTTCAATGTCATCCTGACGTTCACGTAACGGCGGCAGACGTAACGGAATCACATTGAGACGATAGTAGAGATCCTCCCGGAACTTACCTTCAGCGATAAATTGATCGAGGTTTTGATTGGTGGCGGAAATAATTCGAATATCCACCGGCACCGGATGACTGGCCCCTACCGGCTGGATCTCCCGTGATTCAATGGCGCGCAACAGCTTGGCTTGCAGCGTGAGCGGCATATCGCCAATTTCATCCAGAAACAGTGTCCCGTGATTAGCGGCCTGAATGAGCCCCGTTTTGCCGTTGGCCGATGCGCCAGTAAAGGCCCCTTTCACGTAGCCAAACAGCTCGCTTTCCAGCAGTTGTTCAGGAATGGCCGCGCAGTTAATGGCAATAAACGGCTTATCTTTGCGGTCGCTCAGCTTGTGCACCGCACGGGCGACAACCTCTTTACCGGTTCCGCTTTCTCCGGCAATCATCACGCTTGATGGGCTGGGGGCAACGCGAGTTATCAGCTTTTTCAGCTGTCGCATTGGCCGACATTCTCCGACCATTTGTTCAATCTGCGGCCCTTCCTGCGGTGCGGTAATATCCGCCGAAGAGTGTGACTGATGAAACGCCATCAGGAACAGCCATTGATCCTGAATGGCGTGCAGCTGACCAATGATGAGCTCTTTCTTATCATCAATAGAAATGACATGCTGAACGTGTCCGCGAATAAAATTTTGCGCGAACGTCAGAGGCCGGAAATGAATCTCTTTACCCACCATATTCCCCTGGGACACCCCAAGGATTTTTAACGCTGCCTGATTAACAAACTTGACTTTCTGTTCCTGACTGACAACGAGCACGCCCTGGTCCATATTGTCAAGCATCGTTAAAAACATTTTCTGGATATTGTCGCCACCGCTCTGATCCTCCAGTAAACGGGAGACAAATATGGAGGAGACGTGACGAACATAATCGGAAAACTCGGTGATATTATCATTTATTCGCTCCTGCTGGTCGCGCGTCAGAGCAATCAGACTAATAACGCCGACGCACTGCTCCTGATAAATCACCGGCGTTCCGAGGAAGGCCTTTTCTTTGCAGGTTTCCTTACTTTCACAACCTTTACAGAGGGGATCAAAACGAGAATGGGTAACAACCTTCTCCTTTTTTGTTTCAATGATGTAACGAAGAAGTCTCGAGTCTGTATTTAATTTACGGCCAAGGAATTTCCCATAACTTCCTGTCCCGGCCACGCGGCATAGCGTATTGTCGACAATTTCAACTTCAAGCTGAAGAACGCTGGAGAGCATGCGGGCAAAACGTTGAATTGTAGGCTGAATCTGCATCAAGATAGATGATGAACTGGAAGGTATCATAATATCACTCACTGAAAGCTAACGGGGTGAACGTCAACGCTTATTTCTTTACGATGATACTACCGCAGCCCCTGGCAATAATTGACCTGAGCACTTTCTCTTTTTCAATTCTTGAATCAAATATGGAAGTGGTATCACATTTTCATATCAATATGATAATTTCGATGATGATTTTATCAATATGGTGCGTTTCTCTGCTGACGGGTAATATAACGCCAGAAAAAACCCATGTATAAATAAACACATCATCTGACCACAGCGCCCCCATGTTATTCCCATCCGGCATCAACGCATTCTTTTCGTGATATCCATCGCATAATTTCCGCATATTGACCGTTGTAAATTGGGTCTCTTGGAAATTGGCACGCTTATTGTTAGTGAAATACCAGCGCTGGCATTCGCCGCAGCGGTAACCAGCAATCAATAAGCCCGTCATTCACGACCAGGATTGAAATATGAAAACTGTTAACGAACTGATTAAGGATATCAACACGCTGAACTCTAATCTGCATGAGAAGGATTTCCTGCTGACCTGGGAACAGTCGCCGGACGAACTCAAGCAGGTGCTGGACGTCGCGGAAGCGTTAAAAACGCTGCGTGCCGAAAATATTGCCACCAAAGTGTTTAACAGCGGGCTGGGGATTTCCGTATTCCGCGATAACTCAACCCGTACCCGCTTCTCCTATGCTTCGGCGTTGAATCTGCTTGGGCTAGCGCAGCAGGATCTCGACGAAGGAAAATCGCAGATTGCCCACGGCGAAACGGTACGTGAAACCGCCAATATGATCTCGTTCTGCGCTGATGCTATCGGCATTCGCGACGATATGTATCTTGGCGCGGGTAATGCCTATATGCGTGAAGTGGGCGAAGCGCTGGATGATGGCTACAAACAGGGCGTGCTGCCGCAGCGCCCGGCGCTGATTAACCTGCAGTGTGATATTGACCACCCAACGCAAGCGATGGCCGATCTGGCCTGGCTACGTGAACACTTTGGTTCGCTGGAGAATCTTAAAGGCAAGAAAATCGCCATGACCTGGGCCTATTCTCCAAGCTACGGCAAGCCGCTCTCTGTGCCGCAGGGCATTATCGGCCTGATGACCCGTTTTGGTATGGACGTCACCCTCGCCCACCCGGAAGGCTACGACCTGATTCCTGATGTGATTGAGGTCGCGAAAAATAACGCCAAGGCCTCCGGCGGCAGCTTCCGTCAGGTGACGGACATGGCAGAAGCCTTTAAAGATGCCGATATCGTCTATCCGAAGTCCTGGGCGCCGTATCAGGTCATGGAACAGCGTACCGAGCTACTGCGCGCTAACGATCACGACGGTCTGAAGGCGCTGGAGAAAGCCTGTCTGGCGCAAAATGCCCAGCATAAAGACTGGCACTGCACCGAAGAGATGATGGCGAAAACCCGTGACGGCGACGCGCTGTACATGCACTGCCTGCCAGCCGATATTACCGGCGTGTCCTGTAATGAAGGTGAAGTCACCGAAGCGGTGTTCGAAAAATACCGTATTGCCACCTACAAAGAGGCCAGCTGGAAGCCGTACATCATCGCCGCCATGATCCTCTGCCGCAAATACGCGAAGCCGGGCAAGTTGCTGGAGCAACTGCTGGCCGAGGCGCAGAAACGCATCAAATAGCCACCTTCGCTGGCCTGCGGGCCAGCATCACTCCCCCGTAATGATGAATAAGGACAGTGTATGTCTGCTTTCTCACTGAAAATGGATATTGCCGATAACCGTTTTTATACCGGTGAAACCTCGCCGCTGTTTGCGCGTCAGCCTGCGCAACAGGCGCGCCGTTTCCATCAGAAAATTGCCGGTTACCAACCCACGCCGCTGTACGCGCTGAATGAACTGGCCACCCTGTTTGGCGTAAACAAAATTCTGGTGAAGGACGAGTCGCAGCGATTTGGCCTTAACGCTTTCAAGATGCTGGGCGGTTCTTACGCGATTGCACAATTACTGTGTGAAAAGTACCAGTTGGATATCAACGCGCTGTCACTCGATGGCCTGAAATCGCGCATTAAAGAAAAAATGACCTTCGCCACCACCACCGATGGTAACCACGGACGCGGCGTGGCGTGGGCGGCGCAGCAGTTGGGGCAAAACGCGGTGATTTACATGCCGAAAGGTTCAGCTCAGGAACGCGTGGACGCCATTCTGCGTCTGGGCGCAGAGTGTATCGTCACCGACATGAACTATGACGATACCGTGCGCTTCACCATGCAGACGGCGCAGAAAAACGGCTGGGAGGTGGTACAGGATACCGCATGGGATGGCTACACCAAAATCCCCACCTGGATTATGCAGGGCTACGCCACGCTGGCCGATGAAGCCGTTGAACAAATGTCGGCGATGGGCATCGCTCGCCCAACGCACGTTTTCCTGCAGGGCGGCGTTGGCGCGCTGGCAGGCGGCGTGCTTGGCTACCTGGTAGACGTCTACGGCGCGGAGAATCTGCGCTCCGTCATCGTTGAGCCCGAGCTGGCCGACTGCCTCTACCGCTCCGGGGTGAAGGGGCAAATCGTCAACGTCGGCGGCGATATGGCCACCATCATGGCGGGGCTTGCCTGCGGTGAACCCAACCCGCTCGGCTGGGAAGTTCTGCGCAACTGCGCCAGCCAGTTTATCTCCTGCCAGGACGCGGTTTCCGCACTGGGTATGCGGGTGCTGGGTAACCCGCCTGGCCACGACCCGCGCGTCATTTCCGGGGAGTCCGGCGCGGTCGGCCTTGGCGTACTCGCCGCCGTTCACTATCACCCACAGCGCGACGCGCTCATGAACAAACTGCAGCTGGATAGCCACTCCGTCGTGCTGATCATCAGCACCGAAGGCGACACCGACGTGAAGCATTATCGGGAAATCGTCTGGGAAGGTAAGCATCCGGCAGCACAATAAATCCTACAAATTCAGAACTGGAGAACATCCTCATGGCTAAGCATATTCCTTTTAAACTGATTGTTGAAAAAGCCAACCACTACCAACAGGACATGACCCGCTTTCTGCGCGATATGATTGCTATCCCAAGCGAAAGCTGCGACGAAAAACGCGTGGTGCACCGCATCAAAGAAGAGATGGAAAAGGTCGGTTTCGATAAAGTGGAAATCGACCCTATGGGTAACGTGCTGGGTTATATCGGCCACGGCCCGCGTCTGGTGGCGATGGACGCGCATATTGATACCGTGGGTATTGGTAATATCAAGAACTGGAGCTTCGACCCCTATCAGGGCATGGAAACCGACGAACTCATCGGCGGGCGCGGCGCGTCTGACCAGGAAGGCGGGATGGCGTCGATGGTCTACGCCGGCAAGATTATTAAAGATCTGGGGCTGGAAGACGAATATACCCTGCTGGTGACCGGTACGGTGCAGGAAGAGGACTGCGATGGGCTTTGCTGGCAGTATATTATCGAACAGTCCGGCATTCGTCCGGAGTTCGTGGTCAGCACCGAACCCACCGACTGCCAGATCTACCGTGGTCAGCGCGGCCGCATGGAGATTCGTATCGATGTCTCTGGCGTCAGCTGCCACGGCTCCGCGCCAGAACGCGGCGACAACGCCATCTTTAAAATGGGGCCGATTCTCAACGAACTGCAGGATCTTTCCCACAAGCTGGGCAACGATGAATTCCTCGGTAAAGGCACCCTCACCGTCTCGGAAATCTTCTTTACCTCACCAAGCCGCTGCGCGGTCGCCGATAGCTGTGCCGTTTCCATCGACCGTCGTCTGACGTGGGGTGAAACCTGGGAAGGCGCGCTGGAGGAAATTCGCGCCCTGCCTGCGGTACAAAAAGCCGGTGCGGTGGTCTCTATGTACAACTATGACCGTCCATCCTGGACCGGGCTGGTGTATCCGACCGAATGCTACTTCCCGACCTGGAAAGTGGAAGAGAATCACTTCACCGTGCGTGCGCTGAGCAATGCCTATGAAGGTCTCTTCGGCAAAGCCCCGGTGGTCGATAAGTGGACCTTCTCCACTAACGGCGTCTCGATCATGGGCCGTCACGGCATTCCGGTGATTGGTTTTGGTCCGGGTAAAGAGCCGGAAGCCCACGCGCCAAACGAAAAAACCTGGAAGTCACACCTGGTCACCTGCGCCGCAATGTATGCCGCAATTCCGCTGAGCTGGCTGGCCACCGAGTCACTGTAGTCCGCTATTCCTCCCGCCGTTCGCGGCGGGAGTCTGGAGTTTATATGCGCGTACTGATTAAAAACGGCACCGTCGTCAACGCCGACGGACGGGCCAGACAGGACCTGCTTATTGAAAACGGCCTGATTAGCCGACTGGCCGAAGAGATAACCGTCGAACACCCCTGCGAAGTGATTGACGCCAGCGGCTGCTACGTGATGCCCGGCGGCGTGGATGTTCATACCCATTTCAACATTGATACCGGTCTGGCCCGCAGCTGCGACGATTTCTTTACCGGCACCCGCGCCGCGGCCTGTGGCGGTACAACCACTGTCGTCGATCATATGGGATTTGGTCCGGCAGGCTGTCGGTTGCGCCATCAGCTGGAGACCTATCACGGTTACGCCGCTTACAAAGCCGTCATTGACTACAGCTTTCACGGCGTCATTCAGCACATCAACGCTGCGATCCTCGATGAAATTCCCATGATGGTCGACGCGGGGATCAGCAGTTTCAAACTCTATTTAACCTACCAGTACAAGCTGAGCGATGACGACGTACTTCAGGTGATGCGCCATCTGCACAGCGCGGGCGCACTGACCACCGTGCACCCGGAAAACGACGCCGCCATTGCCCGTAAACGCGCTGAATTTCTGGCACAGGGGAAAACCGCGCCGCGCTATCACGCCCTGAGCCGGCCACTGGAATGCGAAGCGGAAGCTATCGCGCGCATGATTAACCTGGCGCAACTCGCTGGTAATGCGCCGCTGTATATCGTGCATCTGTCGAACGGACTGGGGCTGGAATACCTGAAGCTGGCGCGTTCGCGTCATCAACCGGTGTGGGTGGAAACCTGCCCGCAGTATCTGTTGCTCGATGACCGCTGCTATGAACGCGAGGATGCGCTGAAATATCTGCTCAGCCCGCCGCTGCGTAATGCCAGCAACAATGACGCGCTGTGGTGCGGGGTGAGCGACGGCTCCATCGATGTGATAGCCACCGATCATTGTGCCTTTTCGATGGCCCAGCGTCAGCATCTGTCAAACGGCGATTTTAGCCGCTGCCCGAACGGTCTGCCGGGGGCTGAAAACCGTCTACTACTGCTGTTCTCTCACGGTGTGATGACCGGACGAATTACGCCCGAACATTTCGTCGCCCTCACCAGCGCTAATCCGGCGAAGCTGTTCGGCCTGTGGCCACATAAAGGCGTGCTGGCGGCAGGTGCGGACGGCGACGTGGTGATTATCGATCCGCGCCGGACGACTACCATTCGTCACGAAATGCTGCACGACAACGCCGACTATTCGCCGTGGGAAGGTTTTATCTGTCAGGGCTCCATCCGCCAGACGCTGTCGCGTGGCCGGGTCATCTTCAGTAACGGCACCTTCTGCGGCGTCGCCGGTCAGGGCCGTTTCCTGCGGCGCGCCCCCTTTTCTTCCGCAGCCCTTCCTGTAAGCGGCATGCCATCTTAAAGAGAGGATTTCATGAGTAAAAAAATCGTACTCGCCCTGGGCGGAAACGCACTGGGGGACGATCTGGCCGGGCAAATGCAGGCCGTTAAACAAACCTCACAGGCCATCGTCGACCTGATTGCACAAGGCCATCAGGTGGTAGTAACCCACGGCAATGGCCCGCAGGTGGGGATGATCAATCTGGCGTTTGAAGCCGCCGCCAAAACCGATGCCCATACCCCAATGCTGCCAATGTCGGTGTGCGTGGCGCTGAGTCAGGGGTATATCGGTTATGACCTGCAAAATGCGCTACGCGAGGAGCTGCTGTCACGCAATATGGATATTCCGGTCGCCACGCTGATTACCCAGGTGGAGGTTGACGCCAACGATCCAGCATTCAGTAACCCTACCAAGCCGATCGGCTCCTTCTTCAGCAAAGAAGAGGCGGAACAGCTGGCCCAAAAGGGATACATCCTGAAAGAGGACGCCGGGCGCGGATATCGCCGCGTGGTCGCCTCACCGCAGCCGATTGATATTATTGAAAAAGAAACGGTAAAAGCGCTGATGGATGCCTGCCACGTGGTGATCACCGCCGGCGGCGGCGGGATCCCGGTGATCCGCGAGGGGAATCATCTGCGCGGTGCCAGCGCGGTCATTGATAAAGATTGGGCCAGCGCGAAGCTGGCAGCCATGATTGATGCCGATATGCTTATCATTTTGACCGCGGTGGAGAAAGTGGCCATCAACTTTGGTAAACCCAACGAGCAGTGGCTGGATAAACTCACTTTAGGCGACGCCGACCGTTTTATTGCTGAAGGACATTTCGCAAAAGGTTCCATGTTGCCGAAGGTGGAAGCTGCAGCCTCCTTTGCCCGTTCCCGTCCTGGGCGTAAAGCATTGATCACAGTGTTGAGCAAAGCGAAGGAAGGTATTGAAGGTAAAACCGGCACCATTATCGAAGGATAAAACCACCCAATAACGCCGGGGCCAGGCTCAGCGCGGCCCCGGCGTTGGCTTATACGGCAATTGGGCTACGATTCTGCTGTTTAATGCGTTGATTTGTCAGCATCATCAACGCTTCCAGCACACCACCACCAATCGCCCTCGCCTTGTCCGATACGCTGGTATAGTCAGCCTTATCACCGCGCGGGTCGATATCGCTGATTTTAAAACCAATATCGACCACCAGACCATCGTTGAGCAGCCCGCGCACCATACCGCTGAGCGGAGCCCGAATTTCAGCCTCACCAACGGTGGCAATCACATCGCCCTCGTTGACGATGTCGCCCAGCTTCACGCGAGCGCGCATCACGCCCGCGCCTGGCGCGCGGATCACGCGTTTGGCGGTATGCCCCATAATATTTCCCGGTACGCCGGTGTTCTCCTGCGCGCGACCTTGATAGATGACCTGCCCCAGCCAGTGACCACGATTGGTTTCAATCACCGCATGACAGTCGGTTCCCGCGCAAAAACCCGGCCCAAGCGCAATCACCGACGGGGCCAGCCCGCAGTGAGTCCCCAGATTCTCTTTCGCCAGGATCGCATCCACCACGCAGTCGGGCTTCAGCTCGCGCAGCGACTCGCACAGCGGATCAACCAGCACCGGAATGGTACCGCTCTCCGCCACCCGCATAGCGTCTTGGGCAGAGGCAACATGACGCGCGGTCACACCTTCTACCGTCATTTCACCGTCAAATATCGCCTGGGCAAAAGCCACAGTACGGCGAATCACCGTCGGTTTCTCCACCTCCAGCATCACCACTTTAAAACCGGCATGCCACAATCGCAGCGCCACGCCCGTCGCGATATCGCCCGCCCCGCGAATAACCACCCGCAGCGGTTGCGTTGGCGAGTCGCTGGCCATCATCAGCCCGCCCGGCGCGCGATTTTTCACCTGTAAGATCTCCGCCAGCACGCTGATGGCGATTTCATGCGGCGTCTCGGCGCCAATGTTATAGCCCACCGGCGCGTGCAGCCGGGCGATATGTTCCTCGGCAACGCCATTCTCGCGCAGCTGACGTAAAAACACCTGCACCTTACGACGGCTGGCAAGCAGGCCCAGCCAGGCGGTGGGCAGTACGACCAGCTTATCCAGCGCTTCGCGATCCTGATTATTGGTGGCGATCAGCACATAGTTATCCGGCTGAACGGCCAGTTTTTCCACGGCATCGCCGAAGCTCTGTGCTTGTACCAATTGGGTGAACGGCGGGAAACGTTCAGGATTGAGGCTTTCCGGGTAAATATCCGCCACCGCGATTTCAAAACCCAGCAATGCTGCGCTCTGAGCCACAGCACGATTCACATGACCGGCGCCAATCAACACCAGCCTGGGGCGCAGGCCATGAACGCTGATGTACACCGACATCGCGCCGCCGCAGTCCGAGCCCACCGCATCGGCCCCGGTACGCGCCATCCGGCCATGAAACATGCGCGAGGCTTTTTCACGCAGGGCATCGAGGGCTTCATCAATGACCCGGCGTTCAACCATACCGCCGCCGATCGTTCCGACAATACTGCCGTCATCACGGACCAGCATCTGCGCGGAATGTCGGGGGGTGGAACCGCGACTGTCGACGATTTGCGCCAGCGCGAACGGACGGTTTTGTGCTTCGAGTCTTGCCGCTTCTGAGAAAATATTCATAACAACCTCAAATGGATATTCCTTGATCACCCCAGAATGGAGTCACTTTCTCACTCGTCTGCGCGTAATCGCCGGACGCGACTGGACCGAACCGGCCCAGATGACGTCGACATCCTTTCTCATTATCAAATTGCCAGGCTGCAAATTCTCATTTTGAGAAAGTTGGTTGAGCAGCCAGATACGCCGGCAGCCCGTTGGCGCGCCTTTAAACGCGCCTTGCGGATGCTGAACCAGGCGATGCAACATCGGCCACATGAGCGCGTCATGCGCCGTAGCGCCGGTGATGCGGGAAAAAAGTGGCCAGCGGTGGACAGTGGCTGGCCCAATCGGTTTTCCGAGCATCCCTGCTCCTGTAATGGCAACTACGCAACAACAGGAATGAGGGATGCAAGGTTCATGCTCATCCGGCGCTTTAAGTGCAAAACCGTGAGCGCCGTCAGCTTCTACCAGCACGACGTCCACCAGGCCACTCGCCATGAGCGCGTCCAGTTGGGCGGGCGTAAAGCCTCTGACCTTTCCTGACGCCGGCAGCCAGGCAGAAAAACACGCCTGTATCGGCTGCTGCCAGAATGTGGCGGGCAGTGTCTGCGGATCGCGGCACAGGGTGACCGGCAAGGTGTGGGGGACAAACATATGGGTCGTGGTGGTCAGCAGCACGCGTCGCCCTGCCTGCTGAAACAGCTCTGCCAGCCAGAACAACGTGCTGGTTTTCCCACCCGCCCCCACGGCGGCAATCAGTAAAGGGCTAGCAGTGGCGTTCAAATCACATAATAATTCGTCAACGTGCGGTATATTTTCCATGTTGCGCGATATCCCTATATTCAGGAGCAAAGATAAAAATGGAGGTCGATTGCATTATTACCGCCGCGGGGCTGTCCTCTCGAATGGGACAATGGAAAATGATGTTACCCTGGCAGGATGGCACAATACTTGATGCAAGTATTAAAAATGCGCGCCGCTGCTGCTCGCATATTATTTTAGTGACCGGATTTCGCCATAAGGAGCTAATAACACGATATTCTGGCATGCCCAACATGACCCTGATTTATAATCCTGACTTCCGCCAGGGGCTCTATTCTTCGGTAAAGGCGGGTATTCAGGCATTACGCCATGATTATTGTTTTATCACCCACGGCGATTTACCATGCCTCGACGATGGTGTTTTTGATGAACTCTGGCAACAGCGCTTCGAAGGTACGCTGCTGCCATATTACGCGGGCGTGCCGGGGCATCCCATTCTCACGTCTACCGGTAATTTGCAGCAGTGTTTAAGCGACGCTCACCAGACCTCGGTACGTCAATGTCTACTCACAGGCCCCTATCGTAAGCTAACGCTCAATAATCCCGCAATTATCCTCGATATTGATACCCCGGAAGACTTTACTCGCTTAAATAAGAACCACAATACATCAATGCCCAAATGATATTATCAATTTGATAGCCCGCTATCATTATTGATAAATAAGCAAAGCGTCTTTGCCTGAGTGATTTTAATTCTCATCAACAAATCGAATCACGCTGCATCACGCCGTTTTAACTTTAGATCTCTCTCACATTTCCTGACTAATTCTCTCTATTACCTCAATATCTGGTGTGATTGTTGCTGACCTCCCCTTATCCGTCGGAATTATCTCAATACCGGCCACTATGATTTAACAGGTAAGTCTAAGGAGAGGATTATGGGCGATATCATGCGTCCCGTTCCGTTTGAGGAACTCTTAACGCGTATTGTTGATGAATATCAGAATCATCGTTCCATCTTTGGTATTCCGGAACAGCAGTTTTATTCACAAAACAGCCCGCATAAGGTGAGCGTGTTTGGTGAAACCTGCGCGACGCCGATTGGCCCGGCGGCGGGGCCGCATACCCAGCTGGCGCAAAATATTATTACGTCCTGGCTGACCGGTGGACGGTTTATCGAACTGAAAACGGTACAAATCCTCGACCGTCTGGAGCTGGAAAAACCCTGTATCGACGCCGAAGATGAATGTTTCAATACCGAATGGTCCACCGAGTTTACCCTGCTTAAGGCGTGGGATGAGTATCTGAAGGCGTGGTTTATTCTGCACCTGCTGGAGGAGATCCTGCCGCTGACGCCGGTTAAAGACGGCAAGTCGTTTATCTTCAATATGAGCGTCGGCTATAACCTCGAAGGTATCAAACAGCCTCCGATGCAGCAGTTTATCGACAACATGATGAACGCCGGATCGCATCCCAAGTTTGCCCAGTATCGCGACACGCTAACTCGCTGGCTGCGACAACATCGGCCAGAAAACGCCGCGCTGGTGAACCGCATTCCGGCAAAACTGGTTCAGGGGGTGACGCTCTCCACGATGCACGGCTGCCCGCCGGGCGAAATTGAAGCCATCTGTCGCTATATGCTGGAAGAAAAGCAGCTGAATACCTTCGTGAAACTCAATCCGACGCTGCTGGGCTTCAAGCGAGTACGTGAAATTCTCGATACCTGCGGCTTTGGCTATATTGGCCTGAACGAAGCTTCTTTCGACCACGATCTGAAAATTGGCCAGGCGCTGGAAATGCTTAAGCGCTTGATGACGCTGGCCAAAAGTAAAAATCTTGGCTTCGGTGTGAAGCTGACCAATACCCTCGGTACGGTAAACAACAAAGGCGCGCTGCCGGGCGACGAAATGTATATGTCCGGACGCGCGCTGTTCCCGCTGTCAATCAACGTCGCCGCCCTGCTGTCGCGCGAGTTTGACGGCAAGCTGCCTATTTCCTACTCCGGCGGCGCCAGCCAACTGAACATCCGCGATATTTTCGAGACCGGCATCCGCCCGATCACCATGGCCACCGATCTGCTGAAGCCCGGCGGCTATCTGCGCTTAAGCGAATGTATGCGCGAACTGGAACAGGCCGACGGCTGGCAGATGACTCAGGTCGACGTGAAGCGCCTGAACGCGCTAGCGGAAAAAGCGGTCAGCATGGAGTATACCCAGAAGCACTGGAAGCCGGACGATCGTATTGATGTCGGCGAAAAATTGCCGCTGACCGACTGCTACGTTGCCCCTTGCGTGAGCGCCTGTGCCATCAAGCAAGATATCCCGGAGTACATTCGACTGATGGGCGAACAGCGCTACGTTGACGCGCTGGAACTTATCTATCAGCGCAACGCGCTGCCGGCCATTACCGGTCATATCTGTGACCATCAGTGCCAGTACAACTGCACACGCCTCGACTACGATAGCGCGCTGAATATTCGTGAACTGAAGAAAATCGCCCTCGAAAAAGGCTGGGATGAATATCAGCGTCGCTGGCATAAACCCGCCGGTTCCGGCACCCAGCACCCGGTGGCAGTGATTGGCGCCGGTCCCGCAGGGCTGGCCGCGGGTTATTTCCTCGCACGCGCAGGTTACAGTGTCACGTTATTTGAACGCGAAGCTAACGCGGGCGGCGTGGTGCGAAATATCATTCCGCAGTTCCGTATTCCCGGCGAGCTTATCCAGCAGGATATCGACTTTGTGGTGAGCCACGGCGTCAACATCGTCTACGGCTGCGACCCGCACCTGACGGTGGAAAAACTTCAGCAACAGGGATACCGCTACGTTCTGGTCGGCACCGGTACCGATAAAAACAGCGGCGTGAAGCTGCAGGGCGATAACCCGAACGTGCGTAAATCGTTGTCCTTCCTGCGTGAATATAACCGCGGCGATAACCTGCAGTTAGGTAAGCACGTGGCCATCATTGGCGCGGGCAATACCGCGATGGACTGTGCCCGTGCCGCCCTGCGCGTGCCGGGTGTAGAGCAGGCAACCGTCATCTACCGCCGTTCGCAGCAGGAGATGCCCGCCTGGCGCGAAGAGTATGAAGAAGCGGTACACGATGGCGTCACCTTCCGCTTCCTGAATAATCCGGAGCGATTCGATGCCGACGGTACACTGACCGTACGCGTCATGGCGCTCGGTGATGTGGATGAAAAAGGCCGCCGCCGCCCGGTAGAGACAGCAGAAACCTGTACGCTACAGGTCGACACGCTGATTACCGCCATCGGCGAGCAGCAGGACGGTGACGCGCTCGCGGCGATGGGCATTCCGCTGGACGCAAACGGCTGGCCGGAAGTGAACGCCGACGGTGAAACCCGTAAAGCGGGCGTTTTCCTGATTGGCGACGTTCAGCGCGGCCCCTCTTCAATTGTCTCCGCCATCGGTAACGCCCGCCGGGCAACGGATACCATTCTGGCGCGAGAAAATATCCGCAGCCACCATGGCGATAAACACTGGAACAACGTGGATCCCGCTGAAGTTTACCGGCGTAAAGGCGCCATTGTGGTTGCCAATGTTGGCAAAGACGATCGCGACGCTTTCGTCGCCCAGGAAGCCGCACGCTGTCTGGAATGCAACTATGTGTGCAGTAAATGCGTGGACGTTTGCCCGAACCGCGCCAACGTGTCGATTGCCGTCCCCGGCTTCGAAAATCGCTATCAGACGCTGCACCTGGACGCCTACTGCAACGAATGCGGTAACTGCGCCCAGTTCTGCCCATGGCAGGGCAAACCGTACAAAGACAAAATTACCGTCTTCAGCCTGCCGCAGGATTTCAGCAACAGCAGCAATCCAGGCTTCCTGGTCGAGGGGAATCGCGTCCATATTCGTCAGAATGAACAAACCTGGCTGCTGACCCTCGACGACCATGGGGAGTTCAATCAGATACCACCGCAGTTAGACGCCATGTGCCGCATCATCAGCCATGTCCATCGTCATCATCACTATCTTCTGGGGGCCGTTGAAGTATGAGCCAGTTACTGCTGAAAAATGCCACCATCGCCCAACTCTATCCGGCAATGGTGCAGGAAAATGTCGATATCGTGATTGAAAATACGGACATCATCGCGGTCGGGCACGATCTTTGCCATCACTACCCGCAGGCAAAAATCAAAGAGATGCACGGCAAGCTGGTGATGCCGGGGATGGTCTGCTCACATAACCACTTCTATTCGGGATTATCGCGCGGTATCCAGGCCAATATCGCCCCGAGCCCGGACTTTATCTCCACGCTGAAAAACCTATGGTGGCGGCTGGACCGCGCGCTGGACGAGGAATCGCTGTACTACAGCGGGCTTATCTGCGCGATGGAGGCGATTCGCAGCGGTTGTACGGCCGTCATCGACCATCATGCCTCGCCGAACTACATTGCCGGGTCGCTCAGCCAACTGCGTAACGCTTTCCTGAAGGTCGGCCTGCGCGGCATGACCTGCTTTGAAACCACCGATCGTAACGGCGGCCAGCAAGAGTTGCAGGCCAGCGTCGAAGAAAATATCCGTTTTGCGCGCGAAATAGACCGTGCGCGGGAAGCCGGGAAAGCACCTTATCTGGTCGAAGCGCATATCGGCGCGCACGCGCCGTTCACCGTGACCGATGCGGGTTTATCCATGCTCAGCGAAGCGGTGAAAGCGACCGGGCGCGGGCTGCATATCCACGCGGCGGAGGACAGCTACGACGTCTCGCATAGCCACCATCACTACGGTAAGGATTTACTGGTTCGCCTCGCGGAATTTGACCTGATCGACCGTAAAACACTGATTGCTCACGGCCTGTATCTCTCCGACGCCGATATCGCCTTGCTCAACGAGCGCGACGGGTTCCTGGTGCATAACGCGCGTTCGAACATGAATAACCACGTGGGCTATAACCGCAAGCTCGTCGCCTATCGCAATCTGGCGCTGGGTACCGACGGAATCGGCTCCGATATGTTCGAAGAGCTGAAGTTCGCCTTCTTTAAACATCGCGACGCCGGTGGCCCGCTCTGGCCAGACAGCTTTGCTCGTGCGCTCAGTAACGGTAATACCTTGCTCAGCCGCAACTTCAATGCGCAATTTGGTCGTATTGCAGCGGGATATAAAGCGGATCTCACCGTCTGCGACTATCTGCCGCCCACCCCGTTGGTGGCGGAGAACATCGCCGGACATATTGCTTTTGGCATGGGATCGGGCAGCGTGCACAGCGTGATGGTCAACGGCGTGATGGTCTATGAAAACCGTGAGTTTACCTTCGACTGCGAGCCGATTTTTGCCGAGGCGCGCAACGTGGCGGCGAAGATGTGGAAACGGATGGATGAGCTAGACTGATCCACAACCAATGGCCCGGTCGCGCGTGCTGGCCGGGTCAACAAACTAAATTTTATAAAACAGTGTATTGGGGGCAATGGGCGACGGCACAAAGCCAAAATACAGATCGTGACGCAGTTGTCGCCGGGGAAGTCACTCATCCCCGGCAATCACGTCAGAACGCGGTGGTTATCTTGCGCTGCTTTTGCATTTCCGCCAGCGTCTCACCGGTGATTTTGCTTAACGCAGAGGTTGGACAGACGTCAATACAGGCCGGGCCGCGCTCGCGCCCGTGGCAGAGATCGCACTTCACAATCGTTGCCGGCTGATTTTTAGCTGACGCAATGTTAATCACGCCAAATGGACAGGCCACCACGCAGCTCTGACAGCCGATACAGCGGGAATCATCGGCTTCAACCCGCTCGTCCCCCATACTTAATGCACCTACCGGGCACGCCCCCACGCAGGGGGCATTTTCACATTGATGACACATCACCGGCACGCTAAGCGTATCCAGACGCAGCACCGTTAAGCGCGGCGCGAACGCCGCAGACTCTGTGGCATGTTCCAGCGCGCAGGCTATCTCGCAGGTGCGACAGCCGATACAGGACGCCGGATTAGCCATGATAAAGCTGGTCATTCCCCCTCCTTACTCTTAAACAGCGTCAGTATTTCACTGGCGGCCTGACGCCCCGCCACCATCGCCGTGACCACCAGGTCAGCGCCGTGTACCGCGTCACCGCCGGCAAAAATCTTGTCATTGCTGGTTTGCGTGGTGCCGCGACCGCTGCCACCGGTGCGAATTTGGCCCCAACGGTCCAGCTGCACGCCATGGCCGCGTAACCACGGCATATCATGGGCCTGGAAGCCAAATGCCATGATCAGCACATCCGCCTGGAGCTCAAAGCCGGAGCCAACAATCGGTCTCGGACGACGACGTCCGTCCGGGCCGGGTTCCCCCATGTCGGTGCGGATCATACCGACCGCGCTGACCTGTCCCTTACGGTTGCGCTGGATATACTGCGGCTGGACGTTGAACTGGAATTCCACGCCTTCCTCCCGCGCGTTGACCACCTCTTTTTTCGACCCCGGCATGCTCAACTCGTCTCGACGATAAGCGCAGGTCACGCTCGCGGCCCCGCGTCGTACCGCCGTACGCAGGCAGTCCATCGCAGTATCGCCACCGCCCAGCACCACGACGTGCTTGCCCTGGATATCGATAAGCGGGTACTCCGGACTCTCTTCCAGCCCCATCACCTCGCGGGTGCTGGCAATCAGGAACGGCAGCGCCTGGATCACACCCGGCGCGTCTTCACCTTCGAGCCCCGCCGCCATCAGGCCATAGGTACCGACGCCAAGGAACACCGCGTCGTAATTGGCGACTAAATCGTTAAAGTCGACATCACGCCCTACTTCCTGGTTCAGATGGAATTGAATGCCCATTTCGCTGAAGATCGTCCGGCGCATACCGAGGATCCCTTTATCCAGCTTGAATGGCGGGATACCGAACGTCAGCAGCCCGCCAATTTCCGGATGCTTATCAAAAACATCCACCTGCACGCCTGCGCGCGCCAGAATATCGGCGCAGCCCAACCCGGCAGGCCCGGCGCCAATAATGGCGACCCGCTCCTTACGCGGCGTCACGCCAACCACCTGCGGACGCCAGCCCATCGCCAGCGCGGTGTCGGTGATGTAGCGTTCGAGATTGCCAATCGCGACCGAGCCGCCTTCGTTTTTCAGCGTGCATGCCCCTTCACATAAACGATCCTGCGGACACACGCGGCCACAGATTTCCGGCAGCGAACTGCTCTGGTGGCACAGCTCCGCCGCTTCAATGATTTTTCCTTCATTAACCAGGCGAATAAAATCGGGAATGTGGTTATGCAGCGGACAGGTCCAGTTGCACCACGCTTTCTGCGCGCAGCTCAGGCAGCGTTCGCTCTCATATTCTGCGGCTGAGCAAGACAAACCGTAGTAAATCTCCTCGAAATGCGTTTTGCGCAGCGCGGCGTCCACCTTCCCGGCGCCGACGCGAGGCGGTTTTGCCAGAAACATTTCGCGACGGCCTGGCTGACGCGGCTGCACCGGCTGTCCGAGCACAGTCCGCGTCTGGCGCTCACGGCGTAATTTCTCAAGCTGCTGTTCGTCCATCAAGCGCAGCGCCTGCGTTGGGCAAGTTGCCACACAGGCCGGTTGCCCGCTGGGATGTTCGCTACACAGGTCGCATTTCTGCGCCAGCTGTGGCGCATCTTCATTGGCGGCCACCATTTCGATGGCCCCGAATGGGCAACTGATGACGCAGTTCTTACAGCCTATGCATTTTTCCTGCTTCAGTTGAATGCTGTTATCGGCGAAATAAAGGGCGTCGGTTGGGCAGGAAGCCACACAGGGCGCGTCGTTACAGTGGTGACAGGTGGCGGTACGACTCTCTTTACGGTGGAAAACAACATGAATACGCGGCATGAAATCCTGCCGATGTAACGGCCAGTTATCCTGATGATGGGCGGTAACGCAGGCAACCTCGCAGGCATGACAACCAATACAGCTGGCGGCATCAGCAACAATAAATCGGTTCATTAGCTTCCCTTTTATTATTCAGATATTCATCAAGGGTCGCGATGCAATATTCAGGCGCATTTTTGGTTTCGCGTCTGTCGAGGTGATTTTTTGCGATACAGGTCAAATAAACC